>CALDQY010000171.1 GCA_937911445.1 uncultured Rhodobiaceae bacterium
CAGGTGTTGGAATCGTAACTGAGCCGCCACCTCTCTTGAGAGACCGCTTGATTGTACCCCAATTCTTGTGCTGGGCGGAAAGAACGCCTGCAACACGAATGAGGAGTGTTTGACGATTGCCAGAACGTGGAAGTTCCAAGGCTTTGCACAATGCGTGAAGTTCATCTTTGGTCATCTTATCGAGGTTCTCTTCCTTGAGTTGTTTTGGATCGTGGTTAAGGTGCAAGTAAAGACGTTGACGGCGGGTTCGTAGTGAACCTGTTTTCTTGATTCCAAAAACACCAAGAAGGTCGCCGAGATCACTGTTGAGGATGTTTTTGAGACCATCCAAGGTCAAATCCCACTCTGGTAAAATGAGGTCACGAATCAATTGAGCCCGGAGATACTCAACTGAGCCGTTTTTCGCCAAACCATAGGCCGAAGCAATCTCCTTGAGGTCTTCAAGACGTGCCTGATAAAGTTCAGACAAGAGACTCGAACGATTGCTCATTGGTTCACCTAACCGTTGTTGTTTCCTTACAGTATATGTGGTTTCGCTGTCAAATCAGCATCAATGAGCCGTTTTTCGCTTCTGTGAATGAGTACGAGATACCTCGCAATGAAGGTCGAATTCGGCTAAACCTTCAAACACATTCGACACTCAGGGAACGTCGGTGAGTCAATGGTAACCGCTGAGAAGACCGCACGAACCATGCTCAAACAAGCCAATGAGTTGGGCACCACGCTACGTGAAATTGTTCGCCGCGATCTTGCCGATGAAACACGAAGGTTCAACGACACACTCAACCAAAGAATTCAGCTTGCGAGTGAAGCGATTGTTCAAGCGGTAAAAGCCAAGGAAGCGATCGCTGCAGGTGCATCCTCCATCAATGGCAAGTTGGAGAAAGCACACAGACGATATTCGAAGAACAACAATCTGGAAGAGTTTCGGGGCGTATTACAGTCCACGCTTGTTGAAGTTCAACAACTACGAGAGCAACACGAGGCAGTTGCTGAGTCTCTAAGAGAAGCTCAAACACCAAGCCGTTCCGCTGTGGAAATCGTTGAGCGATTCGCAATCGAATTGCAAAAAGCAGCAGGTGGATGGGAAGCGACTGGTCGTGAAATCGACGAGATCATTGCGAACCTCTGCGATCCAAATCCCGACGTTACTCTCGTCGAATTGGAACGCTATCTCACAGAGAACGGGTTTGAAATCGTCCTTGTTGGAGAAAATCGCACTGAGGAGGCCTTGGAGGAAGCTCGTCGACTTCTTGGCTACTCCGACTCATCGGAGTGAATACGCATCATTGCGGGCCGCTCTTCATGGAATTCATCAGGCATGTTTCGTATCTTACGGTTTGTTGCTTGATGCTCAGAAGTGAGGGTGGTAAGTACACTCCCCCACTCTTGCAGCAGATTCACCATAGCAATCCGGTGCTTCTCAATAGGTCCGACTTGTTCAGCACAAGCACTCACCTTTCCATCGACACTCAAGGTCTCGATTCGCATCTCAACACGTGTTCCCGACTGGCGCACTTTCTTTTCCGTGTCGATCATTGCAGACATGGTCCAATCGTCGTTGTTTCTTTTCGCTTCACGAAGAATGGTACCAACACCGCGCTGTTCAACATGGATTCCTGTGAGTTCGACAAGATCGCTGGGAATACTTTCCAGTAGAGCGGATTCAATTCGATAGGCAAACTCGGCAGAGGGGTCAAGAATGTGCTCCACTCTCTGCTTTGGGAAACCAACACGCCCAACAATGAGCGTGAATCCATTGAGTGGCGGTGGTACAAAGTGCGAGCGTTCTGGCGATCCTTTCTGCAATCCGAGCGTATGTCGACGTGTTTTTCTTGAGAGCAGATTGTATTGGGAACGTTTCACAACATAGCCGTCAATCTCTCCGTCCAGCCTTAATTCTTCGAGTCGTTCTATTTCCTTGCGAGAATCAACCTCTTGGCGAACTTCAACGTCCTCCTTCTCAAGGAGAATTAGATCTTGCCGCAATCGAAGCATTTGACGTTGGATGAGCGGATGTTGGCATACAATTCGTGCATGTTTGATGAGATATTCTGGTTTGTCATCGCTCACAAGAACCCAGGTTGGTTCTCGTCGTGACAACAGTCCAACGATGGCGAGGTTGTCGCTCTGATGTTGATTCCAATTCTCTGGACTCATTGCAACCAAATCGCCAACACCATCGTTCAACAATGCAATCGCATCATCAATGGTCGGGGCTTGACGGAGAATAGCGTTGAACGTGTTGCTTCTTTGCTCGAGAACCTTCTCAATTTGTTGGCGAACACCATCACCATGCGATGAAGTCGAGAGGAACACCAAGCGCTCATCTTCCATGTATTCACCTCGGCTGAGGGCCCCTCAGCAATCTATGGGCGTAGCCCACTCATTAAGAAGGACACCCTCGTCGTCTATACTGTGCAAGCAATTTCTGAAGCACAGCTTCTGCGCCTTGAGGACCTTCGCGAGAAGGTCAACATAGCATTGGATGCGTTGATTCAACGTGAACTGCAAAAGGGTGCAGGAGAGGTTGCACAACTCTCTGGTGAAATTCTGCTCAGTGGTGGCAAAAGGCTGCGTCCGCTGCTTGGAATCTTCTGTTACGAGGTTGCAGGAGGCAGTGACATTGATGAAATCATGGACCTCGCCATGGCTTTTGAGTTGATTCATACAGCCACGCTGATTCACGACGACATCAACGATGCCGCCAAGTTGCGTCGAGGCGTCACAACCCTCCACGAACGCATCGGCCAGCCGAAGGCAATTATTGCAGGCGATTGGCTCTTCGTACAGGGGTATGGACTCAGTGGACGATACACGAAGGAATGCATTGACTTGATTCGAGAAGCATGTGCAAACATAGCGGTTTCTGAATTCAAGCAACTTGACCATGTTCTTGACCTCTCGACCTCACCCGAGGATTATCTTCAAATCGTTCGTGGAAAAACAGCCGGTCCATTCGCCGCCGTTTGTGAAAGCGCTGCAATCATTGCTGGTGCAAGCCAAGAACAATCACAAGCACTGGGACGATTCGGAATGGAACTTGGCATTGCCTTCCAACTCATGGATGATTTGCTTGATCTGCGAGGCGATGAACGCATGGGCAAGCCACGAGGAAAAGACGTGATTGAAGGAAAAATGACGCTTCCACTCATTCACGCTCTCACCTTGCTTCATGGAGATCGACGTCGTCAACTTGCTGAAATCCTCAACAACTTCAACGATGGAATGTGGGACGAACTCATGGGGCTTCTCGAGACGTCAGACTCCATCACCTATGCAGAATCTCTGATGCTAACACACCTTGAACGAGCCGTTCACGAACTTGACCAATTTCCATCCTCAATGGCAAAATCACTCCTCATGCAAGTGGCTGAAAACGTTCACCAACGACATGCTTGAGGTGAAATGATGGATGTTGAGCATCGTGAAGTCATCGTTGTTGGTGCAGGCCCTGCAGGCACATCTTGCGCCCAACGGTTGGCTGAAGAGAACATCGATGTTCTCATCCTCGAACGTCGAGCAATCGTTGGCAATCCGGCACAATGTGGTGAATGCATCCCTAATTGGGGAGAAGTGGTTGGTACGTTCCACGGAATCGATGATCACGAATGGCTGAAGCGATCATTTGAGTTCCCAGACCGGATTCAGCTTCATCGACTTGACCACATGCGCGTGTTCCTGCCCAGTGGAAAATCGTACAATTTTGACTTGGATGCCTTTGCCGGTCACCGCTTGCAATTCGATGGATACCTTGCTGAAAAAGCGGTTGAAGCCGGTGCAGAGATTCGAATGTCCGAACCCGTTACCAACGTCAAACGTCGTACAAAGACGGATTCGCTTCTTATCGTCACTGAAAAAGGACGCTACACATGTGATCTCCTGATTGATGCAAGTGGTTCCCTCGCACATGTTGCACGATGTTTGCATGGGAAAGACAAGGATTACCGGCCTGCAGATCAGGTACCGACAGCCTATGCTCAAGTTCGTGGAAATGTTCCAGAAACATTCGATGTATTCCTTGGGAGTGTAGCGCCGAAAGGATATGCTTGGATTATTCCAAAAGGACCGGATACCGCAAATGTTGGCCTCGGTGTTCGAGCTGGTGCGCTCAAAGGTTCGGTCAAAGAACATCTCCAACAATTCTGTGAAGACCTTGGGTTCGAAATCCTCTCCATTGGCGGAGGTTGGATTCCAATGGGTGGACCCATCAAAACGATGGTCGACAAGAATGTCATTGCAGTGGGTGATGCTGCTGGATTGGTGATGCCATCCAATGGAGGGGGTATCTCTCAAGCGATGATTTCGGGATGTTTTGCCGCTGAGGCCTACATCGATTTCAAGCGGGATGGAACGCCATTAACGGCCTACCAAGAACGAATTGCCTCCTGCTTTGGACGTGCCTTGAAAAATTCCCTTCGTTCCAAGAACATGGGCTATCTCATGTTTCAAAACGACCTCATCACCGAGGTCTTGTTGAGAATACTCGGTCCAATTGGTGGTATCAAGCGGGCGATGGAGTGCGACAAGCCTTTGTGGGTTCTCTAACATTGCTTTGTTGCTGAAATTCATCGGTGTGTTCAAGTCTTATCGATGCCAGCGCAAGGTATGGCGAAGATGCAACACGATGACGAGGCAGTAAGCCCCGTCATTGCAACGGTTCTTCTTCTTGCCATCACAGTTATGCTCTCTGGAATGGTCTTCGTCCTCATGCAAGGGGCATTGAGTACTGCAGAAAAAGCACCACCTCAGATGACCGTGAGCGTCCGTGCTCTTGACAACGGCTACCATGTTGTCAGGATTACAACGCTTGACCAAACCCTTGATCCCGCTCGCGTCTCATTCCAACTCAACGAACAAGGGAGTGATCTCAATTCCTCTCTTTCCGGATTTGTGAATGATGCTGAAGTATACTCAGTGATTGGGTCCAACATTTCATTCCATGATCGAGATGCGAGTTACTCCATATCAGCCGGTGATTATTTCGTGATTCATTCAGAGGAAATAGGTGCTGATGAGGGCGTTTGGACCTTCGTACTCCTCGATGAAACCGTTCAATCCGTGCTTGTTCGGGTGGATTTACCACCGATGACGTCTTGATCAATCTTCAGCATCATTCAGTGCACGGATGAAGTTGAGTTGAGCGTTTTTCTCCCCTAGAGCGCGCTGAAGGATTGAGAACACATCGGAGCTTGTTGTTGAACCCAGAGCAGATTGTCTATCATCGACTTTGTCCAAGACAGCATTGGCCACTTGCCACAAAGACGCTGAATCGTATGGTAGGAATTCTTCCTCGAGAATTAGGAGCATTTGCTCAAAATCAACATCTTCATTACGAAACATGGCATTTACATCAACGATGTGCTGTGCCCAATCGTGAAGGAAATCGGACCAATCTTCTGCGGACAATTCTCCCTCCAGATCATCGAGGAGACGAACCCTTGCTCGAAGGTAGAGTTTTCCTTCAGGCTGGTCCTCGGCGTATTGCTCGACTAGATCATCAACGGTCGGATAAATGTCTCCGAAAGGCATTGATGGTAGAGCGGCTTGAACGACATCTAATACTTCGAAACGTCGTTGAGCATTTGCTGTAAACATGAGGTTAGTTCCTTGTTCCTTCATATCAGATAGCGAACACATGACCCCAAAAGTTCCTGGTTGCGACCACCCATCAATCGATTCGGAATCAGGGTCGTGTGCAATGTATCCAAATGGGCCTTCATTAAGTGTACAATCATCGAGCATTTGCTTGTATCGTGGCTCGAAAACGCGCAACGGTTCGTTGATTGAAGGAAAGATTCCAGAGGGTAAAACGAACAATGGGATTGTCTCGCTGTCGCTCATACGCCATGACCAACCTTGACCCTCTTCAAGGGTTGTGGTTTAACCACCGATGTAGGACATCTCAACTTTGAGATTCTTTGTTTGAATCGAACGCTCCTCAGAATAGCGATCCTTCCTTTCCACCCATATGGATTGAATCGCTCGTGCGATATCTTCGTCAGAGGCATCCATTCGCAGTATCCCTCGGACATCATGACCTTTGTTTGCAAACAGGCACGTGTAGATGCTTCCGTTCGCAGACAAGCGAGCGCGAGAACAATCTCCACAAAACGGGTTCGTGATGGATTCGATGAAGCCAATCTTCCATCCACCTTTGGTCGAATAGACTCTCGCAACGTCACTTGCATGTTGTGGTTGATTTGCTTGGAGTGAACCGAATTCTTGCTCCAATACCTCACGCATGGAATCGGCAGAAACAACTTGATCTAAATTCCAGTTGTTGGTTGAACCAACATCCATGTACTCGATGAAACGAATTGGAATTCCTCGAGGACCAAACATTCTGACCAAATTGACTAATTGGTTTTCGTTGACATCTTTCTTAATGACACTGTTGATTTTGAGGGGCAGGCCTATGCTCTGTGCTTCATCAATGGCCTTCAAGACAGTAGCTGGTGTTGCTTCCGTGTCGCCCATCAATTGGTACGTGTTCACATCCAATGCATCCAACGAAATCGTTGCACGACTTAGTCCAGCATCGACCAGTGAATCCAGATGTTTACTGAGTAAGAGACCATTGGTTGTAATTGCAATGTCGAGTTCCTGAGAACACGCTCGCAATTGGCGAACCAATTCGCTCAAATTTCTTCGTAGCAATGGCTCCCCTCCAGTGAGCCGGACTTTACGAAGACCATGTGGCAGTAGAGCTTGTACAACACGGACAATCTCCTCAAATCGTAGAATATCTTCCTTTGGCAGGAATTCATGATTCTCATCGAAGTGTTCCCGAGGCATACAGTATCGACATCGCATGTTACAGCGGTCGGTCACTGATATCCGCAAATCGAGGAGAGGACGACGGAATGCATCCTCGAGGACCATGTGTTCTCCTGTGCCCTTTGTATTGTGAATGTTTGCAAGCCTTCATCTGATATGGTTCTGTGGAAGACCCATGGCAAAAGGCTGGGTGAAACGATGGGGGGCCCGAGGAAAAGGGCACCGTCCAAGCCACATCCCAGCGCTCGAGGTACATCCGACGGATGTATCTGATGATAATTGGGTTCTTCCTCCATCGAAAAGCCATCTCATTCGGATGATGCATCTTTGTGCACTAAGCCCGAACAAGCATCAACTTACTGGATTTTCACAACTTGGAGAAGATGCGGAGAGCATGAAGCGATGTCTCTCCCAACTTGGAGTTGGATTCTGCGACCTTGAACATGGAGTAGAGATCACTGGGACTGGAATCAACGGGTTTACTCGTTCACCGAGTGTCCTACACGCAGGCAATTCTGGAACAGCCTTGCGTTTGCTTCTCGGACTTACCTCACGTCTTCCGTTTGTGAGCATGATCGATGGCGATTCAAGTCTACGAAACAGAAACCATGCCACACTTTTGGATGCACTCGTTCCTCTCGGAGTGGACCTCTCCTACGGAATTGAGCAGGAACGTTTACCGATACTTGTCCACGGACCATGGCAAGGCGAAGAGGCAACTGTAGATGTCTCGAAATCCTCCCAGCCCTACTCGAGTCTTTTACTGGCCTCATGTGGGCTGGAGCGTGATTATGTGATTCACAAAAAAGGAATTTCTGTAAGTCGTCGACACTCAGGTTTGACCATCGAATTGATGGAGAAATGCGGTGCAGTGATTGAAATAACTGAAGAAAAGACAAGCATTTCCCCATGGACCTCGAACCCACCATCAGAGTGGAACGTTCCTTCAGACGGGTCGATGATGCCGTTCCCAATCCTTGCATGTCTCTTGACCAAACAGCCCATTCGAATTGAGAATCCCGTCGATGCAAACGATGCACTGGGACATGAAATCCTCTTCGAACATCTCAGAAGCTTTGGAATCGATTATCAGGATTTGACCCTGCGTTGTAATGGAAGTTTCGATGAGGTGGACATTGATCTTCGTGACGCAAACGATTTGTTGCCCCCTCTTGCAGCCATTCTCGCTCTTTCAGGAGGCGGTAGGCTGCGAGGTGCCTCTCATGCCAAGCACAAGGAAAGCAATCGAATTCTCTCGACCAAGAAACTCCTAGAAGCATTTGGATTGACAACGACCATCAAAGACGATGGTCTTTCTATAGAAGGTGGACAGACCCTAAAAAAGCCAGATTCACTTGTCGACACCTATGGAGATCACAGGATTCAAATGACGGCTGTTTTGCTCGCTACGCAAACTGGGGCAACCGTCGAAGGGCCGAGACTGCACAGAATTGCTGACCCGGAGTTCCTTACTCGTCTTTCAGCCATGCCTACCGAAGTGCTTGTCAAGGGAATCCAACGATAGTCGCAAAGCCGTTGGACGGCCATGCACACATGCCCATGGATTTGGAACGTTTCTCATATCTTCGAGCAGTCTTCGCATTTGAGCGATGGTAAGGGTATCGTTTGCCTTGACAGCCCCCCGACATGCGTTGAGGAATGCCAAATGGTCCTTACGTCGCTCGATGGTTTCCAATGGTGCGCCATCCTCTGATATATCCTGCAACAGATCAAGCAAGAATGGCTCAACCTCATCTCCATCCAATAATCGAGGCGCTTGCATCACATTCCAATGGCCTTCCTCTACCTTTTCCAGCAAGAAGCCGAGTTCTTGGAAGCGTTCCAAAAATGATTCCAAACGAGCCTGCTGTGCAAGTGTAAATTCAATTCTTGAGGGTACCAACCGAGGCTGAGGCGTCCACAAGCTCTCATCGTTACGAAGACGTTCGTAACGAATTCGTTCATGCAATGCGTGCTGATCAATCAACAGTAATTCTTCACCGGCTTGCGCCAAGATGTATGAATCTGCAAATTGCGACAACGGTTCCATTGCAGGCAGGTCATTTTCAACACCCACGAGCGGTGATTCTGCAGTAGGTGAAACACTCCCTCCACACCCAGCGTGTCGATGCAAATCACGCTCTTCATGCGACAGAGCAGGCGCAATCGGTGTTTGAGATAGGCCTGGAAGAGATTTCTGAGCAGATGCTGCAATCGATTGAGGTCGAGGCTTTTCTTTGCTTTCAACCTCCTCATCCGCAACCTCGCCAACCAAATTGAGTTGTGTTCCAGCAGCAAGGGCCCATGGAGGGGCGGTGACGGGTTGAACTCCTCCATCGTCCTGTTCGATTGGTACGAGCAGCTCTTGTATAGGTTGGTTTTGTTCTGCTTGCGCCAAACCTTGCAACTCCTGAAGTTCTCCACTCGAATCCGGTTGCGTTGGCGAGGTTGCAAGCGTGTGTGCAATAGCACGCTCCAGCCTCTCCAGAACGCGCCATGAATGACGAAGTCGCACCTCTCGCTTGGTTGGATGTACGTTGACATCAACCTCGTTTGCGGGCACGTGCAAATGGAGGACAGCTACTGGATGTCGCCCCTGCATCAATCGCGTTCGATAACCCCGACGAATCGCCTGATGAAACGGAGTTGAAGCTACTGGGCGATCATTGACAAAAATGTGAATCTCGTCACCCTTCCCTCGAGAAATATCAGGCGCACTGATGTAACCTGTCCATGACTCTTCACCTGGAACATCTGCATCTTGAGAAGGTGGAGATAATGGAAGAAGATTCGACGATTGACCGCCAAGAACATCGTATAGGCGGTCTTCAATGGAAGCACTCGATGGAAGGTTGAGTGTTGAACGGCCATCGATGGTACATCGGAATGCGACGTGTGAATGAGCGATCGCATGAGCAACGACCACCTCGACGATTCGAGCGTGCTCCGTTGCTGGACGACGTTGGAAACCAAGACGAACAGGTGTATTTTGGAACAAATTCTCGACAGTGACAACTGTCCCGTTTGCCATTCCTATCGGTTCAATATCACCTTGGATGCCATCTTCCATCGTGATGCTTCGACCTTCACGACCTTCCGGTCGTGAGGCAACCGTCAGACGTGAAACAACGCCAATGCTCGCTAAGGCTTCACCACGGAATCCAAGCGTATGAATTTCGTTCAGATCTTCTGGTTGACGGAGTTTCGATGTGGCATGACGAGAAAGTGCTAATCCAAGATCCGACTCATCAATCCCGCTCCCGTTGTCTTCGATACGAATTAGGTCAAAGCCACCTCGTTCGATTTCAACATGGATGGAGGTCGAGCCTGCATCAAGGGCATTCTCAAGCAGTTCTTTGACCACTTGAGCAGGCCTCTCAACAACTTCACCAGCAGCAATATGGCCAATGGTCAACTCATCCAACTGTTGGATTCGATTGGGCTCAGTCATCTTACTCGCCCTCCAAGCGGTTCTGCAATTGTTCGATTAACGAGAAGGCATCTCTTGGCGAAAGTTCATCCAAATTCAACGCTGAAATCTTCGATAAAACAGCTTCTTGAGCTTCAGTCATCGATGGAGCCTTCTGCTCATTCGTCTGCATGGCAGCGGCTGCGAAGTAACCAAGGAGCGAGGACTGGCCTTGCTCACGCGTGCTTGGTGCACCATCACGACCTGCCTTTGCACCCTGAGCCTGTTGTTCCAAGAAGGCGAGGAGATCCGTAGCCCGTTCAACCACATTACGAGGTAATCCAGCGAGTGCTGCCACTTGGACTCCATACGATTCGTCGCATGGACCATCGGCCACGGTGTGCAAAAATCGAAGGGTGCCATCGCTCTGTGCGACTTGGACATGGACGTTTGCGAGCCCATCGACTTCCGATTCGAGTCCAACCAATTGATGATAGTGCGTTGCGAAGAGACTTCGCGCACCAATTCGATTGCAGACATCTTCTGTGACTGCCCAAGCAATCGATAAGCCATCAAAGGTTGATGTTCCACGGCCAATTTCATCGAGGAGGAGAAGGGATTTTGATGATGCACGACGCAATATGTGGGCGACTTCAATCATTTCCATCATGAACGTGGAACGACCTCTTCGAAGGTCGTCGCTCGCACCAACTCGTGTGAAAATGCGATCGATAAGCCCCAGTCGCGCCTTCTCGGCTGGAACAAAACTACCCGCTTGAGCCAAGATACTGACCAGGGCGACCGTTCGCAAATAGGTCGACTTTCCGCCCATATTGGGTCCGGTGATCAGCAAAAATCGGCGCTTGTCATCCATAACAACATCGTTTGGAACAAATCCTTGCTGGACTTCCAAGACAGGGTGACGTGCTTGGCTTAACACCATCTTTCGACCATCACC
>CALDQY010000172.1 GCA_937911445.1 uncultured Rhodobiaceae bacterium
ATTTACGAAGGTGGGCGTGACATGTATTTCACAAACAACAGCGTTCACCTCACCGGTGCATCCTCTGTTCTTTCCATCGGTGATGCGCCCAAGGTCTTCTACAACGAAGTGTGGGACGTTGGTTATCTGCAAACCGATGGGGCTGTCGTCCAAGTCATGCAGGGCGAAGCGCCTGGTGCTGAAATCGCCTACAATTGGATCCACGACGTCATCAAGTACGGCGCTCGCTTTGATGCACCGATTGGGCAAGTGGGCGAAGGTCACAATGGAACCATGCATCACAACGTCATTTGGAACGCTGCTGGTGGATTGATGGTCAAGGGCGACTACCACGATATTCACAACAACACCGTGTTCAATTCCACTGGCAAGAACGACATCATTTTCCTGACCGATGGCGGGATTAACAACAAGAATTCAACGCTTCATCGAAACGCTGTCGACTCTGTGGCCGATCATCGATCAGATGATGTCTTCGCCAATCCCTTGCCAAACGGATCGCATTGGAGCAACTGGAACGGCTATGTTCAGGGGTATGTCGACATGTTTGAGGCTCGGAATCAGATTTCATGCGCCATCTACGACAACGGTTCGCTCTATTGCTGGGGAAGGAACGACCATGGACAACTCGGTCTGGGCTACGCCAGTGGGCGAGAGGAGGCACCACAGTACGTTGACTTGGGCACTGGGCGTACCATCACCTCACTGGGTATCGGTGATTCAGGAGCTGAAGGATGGACACCGAATTCCCATGCATGCGCTGTGCTTGACAACGGTGATTTGGCGTGTTGGGGTGCCAATGGAGACGGACAACTCGGTATCGGAAACACATCAACGAACGGTGTTTGGGAGCCGACGACTGTCAACGTCGGATCAGGCCTCACTGCCATTAGTGTAGCCACCGGTAATTCAGCGACATGCGCTCTCCTCAGCGATCACAGCGTGAAGTGTTGGGGGAAGAACAATGTCGGCCAACTTGGACTTGGCAACTCGTCCAGCAATGACGTCCTCACCCCACACACGGTCACTTTCAACGGCGCGAGCACCCCGCTCAGTCTCCACGCTGGAAGAAACGAGTTTTGTGCCCAACTGGACAACGGTTCTGCGGCTTGTTGGGGGCAAAACGCGGATGGCCAATTCGGGCTCGGGAACACCACATCTCAAACTTCGCCTGTTGCACTCACCCTTCCAACTGGAAGAACGATCGCTTCCATGGAAATGGCAAAGGATTTCATTTGCATTACGTTGGACAATGGCTCCGTTGTGTGCGCTGGAAGAAACACGGAGTATCAGATTGGGCAAGGCACAACATCAACAGCGGAACTGTCATGGAAATACGTCATTGGGCTGGATATGGTTGCTCACTCCGTTGAGCTCGGTCAAGACGTTGGTTGTGCTCATTTGGTCAACGGAAGCATGGCCTGTTGGGGAGAAGATGCATGGGGCTTGTTTGGTAACAGCACGACCTCGTACACATTGCGTGTCGCCTCGACAGCAACCCAGTACGCCAACTTTGGAAATGGTCGAACAGCAGCATCCATCAGCCTGAATTATCGACACGCTTGCGCCATTCTGGACAACAGTGATTTGACCTGCTGGGGACGAAATCACAAGGCACAGTTGGGACTCGGCAACATCACGCAACAGTTCATGCCGGTCGTTGTCAGCAACGTCAGTTCGATTCGTCAAGTTCAGATCCACGAGATGCTTGTGGATCCAGCCAACGCCGACTTCCGTCCAACATGGGGCTCGCCTCTGCATCAACTTGGTGCAGGTGCTTACGATGCAGGTGATGCCGATCCGTGGACGGCTGGCGTGTCGTGGACCTACAGTCCAATGAGCAACCCGATTGCGGGATGCATGGACGCCATCGCGATGAATTATGACAGCGACGCCGTTTTCTCAGACGGGTCGTGCATCTACACCACGCTGACCTCCTCGGCATCGTCCCTCTCGTTGTTCATGGGCAGGCCAATCTCGCATGCGCTTGATTACTCAACGGTCTTCCTCGCAGACGGGAAGCAGACGGCGGCTTCCTCAGGCGCGGTGGGACCAGGCACGCACATCGCGTTGGACTCCAACGGCGACGTTCACATCTGTTCCAAGCTTCCTGGTCCAAACCATGACCTGTATTACACCACCAATGCTTCAGGGAGTTGGGCTTCAGCGGTCATCGACTCAACTGGAAACCTCGGTGGTGACTGTTTCATCCTCCTTGACAGCGACGACGACATCCACATCACCTACCGTGACGATTCCAACACGAACCTGAAGTACGCCACGAAAGCGCTCTCAAGCAACATTGCGGCCAGCAATTGGGACGTTTCGACCATGGACAACAACGGTGACGTCGGAAACTTTGGTTCGATGGCCGTTGATGCGAACGACACCTTGCATGTCGCCTATTACTCCGCCAGCGGGTCTTGCTTGAAGTACGCAACCTTGGAAGACGGAAGCACAACTTGGTCGAGGGAAATCGTTGAATCAACCAACGACATTGGCGGATACACGAGCATCGCTTTGGATTCACATGGGAAGCCCCACATCACATATCTTGACGATACGAACGACGACCTGAGGTACACGCACAAAATGGGTTCTTCCTGGGTCTTCACGACGCTCGATTCTGTTGGTGTATCTGGAAAAGGTACGTCCCTTGCTGTTGATTCAAACGACCATCTTCACGTGGCCTACAAAACCAACAGCACAGAGATTGCGTACATGACCAACCGTTCAGGCTCATGGGTCAAGACCACGCTTGACGCGAACAGCACGGGCAGCTGGGGCGTGAATTACATCGACATCATGCTCGATGAAGGCGACGATCCTCACGTGGTCTATTCGGACATGGTCGATTACGACATCTTCTACATGTCCAACACGCGTGGTGTCTGGGAACGAACCTTGGTCGCTGGCGACTCCATCAGCAAGACC
>CALDQY010000173.1 GCA_937911445.1 uncultured Rhodobiaceae bacterium
CTCATCGAAGAACCGTCCCAAATGAAACCACCAAGCTGCGTTCCAATCCAAAGATCGTTCCCGTTTACCTCAAGCGCATAGATGGTGTTGGACGTCATGATGCTGTTCTGCGATGTGATTGGTGTGAGAATTTCTCCTGTAGAGAGGTCTTTTCGAGCAACTCCGTACCCAGCAAGACCCATGTGAAGAACATCTCCAACAACAGCAACAGGAGCATTATCAACACCATTAACGCCGGTGGAACCCCAGGCAGCAAGGAAGGTATCGTTAGCGATATCGTAGCGAAGCAATCCTTCATCGGATGACCAGTAGCTTACACCAGCGTACGTTGCAACCTGTCCTGTAAGGAAATAATCGGATGTGAGAAGTGTAGCAGACCCAACAGCGGTTGAATCGACATCTGCTCGATAAGCAGCGTATTCTTGGACGAAGAGAATCTGACAACCCGCTGTGGTCGTACAATCGCCGACTGCTGCAATATCCACAATGTATTCTGAGTTCGCATCCTGGTTCGATCCGGGAGGAATGTTGGTCCGAATCGAGCCGTTCTCGATAAGGAACAATCCGTCGTCAAGTGTACCTGCAATGATGGTGTCTCCAGTTGCTGCGAGAGATGTGACAGGATTACCAATGTCAATTGGTGTGAGCCAAACAGAGGAAGCAATGTCGAGGCGATCGACGGTTTCCGAGAAATACCCTGCTACATAGAGGATACCGTTGTGCTCGAGTGCATCGGTCAGCGCAGCATCGGATGGGCCACTTGCGAGAACAATTTCTCGAGCTACGCTGCTTTGCATACTCGCATCGATCAGAACGATACGTCCGCCATCTGTTGCAACATGCATCATCGATGATGGAGCGCGTTCCCCGTTTGCCCCCCACGCAAACAAGGCATTGAACTCAGATTCAGTGAGGTTGACGTTGGTGAGAGGGATGGATGATCCGAAGACACCCGTTGTGAGATTGTAACGGAGCAGTTGGTCGCCGCTCATGATGTGAAGCGTATCTTGATGCGATTGAACTCCTGAAACGACGTTGGATGGCAACCAATTTGCATCGCTCCATGTTGCTAGCCAAAAACCAGAATTCCAGTTGTACCGTGCAAGTCCGCTGTCACTTGATGCAAAGAGAAGCTGATTGCCAGCGGATTCCATTTTCGTGACATCGTTGCTGTGGAGGACGTTGGCAGAATTCCAAGTGGAAAGGGGCTGATTATTGTTCAAATCGTAGCGGCCAACACCGTTATCGGTTGCTGCATACAAGATTCCGCTCTGCTCGTGAAGGTCGTTGACTCGTGTTGATGAAGGCCAACTGTTCGATGTGGCTGAGACGACTTGACTCCACGTATTTGAGGCGTCAAGTTGGAGCAGTGTACCATCACTTGTCATGACGTAGATACCAGATGGAAGTACTTCGAACAACTCAATTTCGAAGCCTGCATCTGGTAGACCATCGCTTACTGTACCATCGTTTTGTGAAATCAGTTTGAACATACCATCTGCAAAGGCGACATGGATATTGCCACTTGGCCCGATGGCTATGCCTACAATTTCGGAATTGAGGTCATCGAAGTCGTAGAGGTCAATGACTGCAGGATCGTTGTTTGCATCGAGAACAAGTATGGACGTGCTGCCCTGCAAGTAGAGTTGCCCATCGCTTGGATGTTGAACTGCGTTGTAAAGAGGAATGCTCACTGGTGCGAACGATGTAATTGGGTCAACTGGTGCTAGGGCTTCAAAGGCGAGTTCTGTGATGTCCGCATCCGACGGCAAGGTCCAACCTGCACCGGAGGCGCTATTTGGAGAAAGTCGGTCTGAGTACGGATTTGCTCCATCAAAAGAATCGGATGCCCCTAGAGTCCCTAACCCTCTCCAATCAAACAGATTGATACCAATGTCGTTGGCAACGAGAAGAGGCTCGTTGATTATGAGACCGTTTGAACCATTGACATGAACTTGGAGTGACACGTTCGAAATTTCTGCACCAGGTGCGAATTCGAGAACCCAATCAGCTGTTGCCTGACTAGAGAGTATCGGGTCGTTACCCACGATTGCATCCAACTGAACCCAACCAGTATCGTTCGAGCCAGAAAGAGGCCACGAGACAACATCGTCCGTTTCGTGAGCAGCTGTAATCGGTACACCTGCGAGCACAACAGACCATGATGCAAGAAGCATCAACGAGGTCAAAAAG
>CALDQY010000174.1 GCA_937911445.1 uncultured Rhodobiaceae bacterium
TATGCACGCGTTGCAAGACTGCACCAAATGTGTCAATTGGCCAGTGAACAACCGTCCTCAGAGCATTTCAAACCATGGGAGAAACATCACGATGGTTGGGAAGCCATCAAGATGCGAATGAACAAACCGCCAATCAGTGAATCGAAAATCTTCCTTCTCATCACAACGCCAATTCTCATGCTGGAAGTCATCATGGCACCGCAGTTGTTCGGTTCTGGGTTCGGAGGTTTCTGTCTTACCTCTCTACTCATCCTTACCACAGTCATCTTTGGAATGCGTATCTCGAGGCGATGGTTCCAGCGACTCAACAGGCCTGCTTTCAATCTGTTACGAGCGATGGACTTCGAAACTGCAACAGGCTATGTGGTCATACCTGAAGAGATTCGAATTTCGAAACTGTTCATGTTCATTCTCAGCCGAAGGCCACCTGCATTCCAAGATCGAATGCTGAAAATTGTTGATTCGAAAGAGACCTTCAAGGGGGATTGGAAGCCGAAGTTGCCTGATTTCTCTTCACACATCTCTGATGAAGACCCGTACTTGGAAGAAGAACAGGATGAAGAGCTCTCCTCATTTGAAGAGGAATGAGATGTTCAGGTTCCTGCAGTATAATCGTCCTTGTATTCGATTTGGTCAGTAGTTAGGGTATCAATGCTCACACCAATCGTTGCGAGTTTGGTCGTTGCCAAGTTTTGATCTTGTTCAACGGTAATGTCGTAGACGTTGTTGTCCATATCCTTGGCTTCAGCAGCGAGTCTACACAACGAAAGAAATTGATTGGCGAAGGACATATCCATGACTTCAGAGGGATGACCTTCAGCGGCTGCAAGGTTTACGAGACGTCCTCGAGCAAGAAGGTGAATTTTGTTTCCATTCGCCAGCGTAAACTCTTCGTTATCCTTGCGAATGGTTCGAACGGAGGTCGAGAGATTCTCGAGTGCAACGACATCGATTTCACAATCGTAATGCCCAGTATTGGATACGATGGCCCCGTCCTTCATCGTTGCAAAGTGGCGCTCGACAATGATGTCTTTCATTCCGGTCGCAGTACAGAAGATATCACCCAATGGTGCAGCATCGTCCATGGTCATGACCTTGTAACCATCCATAACTGCTCGTAGTGCAGCGAGTGGATCTACTTCTGTCACGATAACGTTGGCTCCAAGACCACGAGCACGCATGGCAACACCTTTCCCACAATGACCGTAACCTGCCACCACCATTGTTTTCCCTGCGATAAGGACAGATGTTGCTCGCAAGATTCCATCGAGCGTTGATTGTCCAGTACCGTAGACGTTGTCAAAGTCCCACTTGGTTACAGCATCGTTGACGGCAATGACAGGATACTTGAGGTCACCAGCAGCAGCCATTGCTCGAAGTCGGTGCACGCCAGTTGTGGTTTCCTCTGTTCCACCGAGAACACCTTCTGCATACTCAGAGCGTTCACCATGGACACGAACAATCAAATCCGCTCCGTCATCAAGCGTTAGTGTTGGCTTGAACTCCAGTGTCTTGTCAATGCACCAATAGAAATCATCAACGCTTTGACCATGCCAAGCATACACAGAATAGCCTTCACGGGCGAGCCAGGCAGCAACATCGTCTTGCGTAGACAAAGGATTGCAGCCGGACCAAGAAAGCTCAGCGCCTGCAGCAGCGATGGTTTCGACCAACACAGCGGTCTCTTTGGTCACGTGCAAACAGCCTGCTACACGCATACCTGCCAGTGGTTTGGTGCGCTCGGCTTCGTCTCGAAGTGCTGCAAGAACCGGCATTCTGGAACGAGCCCAATCAACTCTCAGAGATCCTTCATCTGCAAGTCCAATGTCGCGAACGGCATAGCCATCACCGGTATCCAAACCTTCCATGACTCTTGCGAGTACTCTGGGTTTTTCAACCCATCTTCATGGCCACGGGGCGGGCTTACATCTGTTGCTGCTGTTGGGCTTGTGCGGCATACTGCTGTGCGTATTGCGCAGCCGTCGCCTCATCGTAACCCTGGGCGACGAATTGCTGGAAATACTGATTGTAGTATTGCGTGTACAAATCGTTGCTTGCAGCTGCAGGTGCGGCAGCGGCTGGCGCTGCGGCTGCTGCAGATTGACCCACATATTGGGCAGCATAGGCCCGTGCCGTTTCTTCAGGATAGCCTTGAGCGATCAGTTGCTGGACGTATTGTTCCGTCATATCCATCTCTTGACCATAACCTGCGGCAGCGGCACTGAGGTTGTCGACCTTGTCACCACTTCCACCACGGAGGAAGAAGGCAGATACAAGCAGAAGCACAAGAACGGTTGCAATGATACCGACAATGAGCATCATGCTGCTTTCTTCTGCGTCCCCGCCACCTTGATTGTCTGTGCTTGGCTCTGACCAGATTCCAGTCTCAGGGTCGTATTCCCATTCACCAATCCAGTCACATTCAGAGGTGGTTGAGTTCCATGCGAATTCACCGCCGGCTGCGAGAGCGCTCTCGTTGGCGAGTACACCACGACATTGCTTGAGGTTGATGAGAACCATCTTGGTCAAATCATCGGACCACCGCTCATCATCGCCTTCGTAGACTCGAACCCAGATTTCAACAACTTCACTTGTGTTGCTGTAGAACTCATCGATGTTCAATGTCAGTTCGAACGTATCCGAGTCGGCTAGAGCATCTGAACGGTCAAACTTGCTGTCTGTAATGAGGTTGTACTTCTCAATCGCAGATGCCGAGAAGTCTTCTCGAGAGAACGCTGCTTCGACGTAAACTTCGCCGGTTTCAGATCCTGAGAGGATGGTTCCGGTGATGGTGTATGTTGATTCGCTTACACCAACGGATGTGTTCTCGAAATCGTTGTATTGAACGACTGGGATTTCATCCCCGTATCCTTCTGGTACGACGACGAAGTACATTCGGAACTTGTCCGAGAACTTACCGGATGCATCGTAGACACGAAGTTCCATACGAATCTGCGACTCTGCCGTTCCTGAATCGTCAACGGTGACGTTCTGGAACTTGTACGAAAAGAGACCGTTGCTCGCAGCGGATTCTTCGAACGTGTGTCCTTCCAAGTTGAACGAGGTGTCACCGTATGGAGCGTCGAAGAAGACCTTCCATTCGTAGGTAACAATTCCATTGGTTCCGTCGATTGCATCTGCATCGAAGGATTCGCTCGCATCGAAGTGGACAACAAGTTCACCTGCTTCAGAGAGAATCACACGGTTGACGTCCCATTCTGTGCCGGAAACTGTCTTCGTTTGGATGTACTCAATGTTGTCTGCATACTCATCACGCATGTCGATGCTCATGTTAGCTTCTGGTGCGAATGCGTCAGCGAGGACGTCGTTGGTTTCGACATCGACAGTAATGATTCGAGCGTGACCTGCTTCATCGTGCAGAAGCAGAGTTACGGTCCATGTGGCACCTTGGAGACATCCTGTTGCGGACGACAAGTCGGTCTTACAGAAGGTCGCAGATGGGGAGGCTTCCGAAATGTGGTCGGTTCCACTAGCCATGGTTTGACCCATCCAGTCGGTTGGGCCGTCAAGTATCCAATCTGCTGTGAGCGTTGCCGAAGTTGCTGTTGTGTAACCGAAGTTGACGGTCGCATCGCTCTTCATGTAGTGTGTAGCATAGCCACCAGTTGATGGATCGATGCCTGGCATTTCACCGTCAATGGTCAATCCTAGATCTTGGCCCATAGCACCGAATCCTTCTGGGTAAGGTGTGACGGAGTAGGACAGCATGTTTCCGAGAAGAGGGAAGGTTGTGCTGTCTGCTCGAGACGAGTAAGTCGATACGTCGATGGTTGAGACAATCATACCGCCTTGGTAGTAACTGCATGTTCCCATGATGACGTCCTTGCTGTTAGCACTGGTTCGCAAGAGGCTCTGGAAGAATCCACCATCTTCCATGTATCCGTTACAGACACCAGGAACGTTTTGCGTACTCACAGAGTTCGTGTTGAGAACGGCTGTTGCAACGGTTCCATCACCCTCGAAGCCTTGGAAGGCAGTCGTGGACACATCGTCCATGATTGGATGGAATGGATCCGCAATGTCGAGGCCAGTGTAGAGGATCTTGGTCTCAGGTGTGTTTCGGCTTTGAACATCCATACCAAACGGTAGACGTCCATTCAATCCGACGTCGAGACCGTAAATTTGGCTTCCTTGAGGACCAAGGTGAGCCTGTACAGTACCTCCAGCAGACATGAACGACTCAAGCGTCTGTCGGTTAGCAGTAGAGCCGAGCTTCTGGTAGTAACCACGGCCGCCGCTTTCAACGTCCTTCGCAGCGATGTCTTCTTGCCACGGCAGGAGAATCTTGTCGTAGTGGGTCATCCATCCGGAGTCAAGGTAGGTGGTCCAATCGTTGATGCCGAATTGTGTGTAGGACATGCCCAAGAGCTGAAGATCCTGCTTGATGGTTGAGGTACGTGCGGTTGAATCGCCGAGGATAGCGACGTCGATTTGGTCGGCAAAGGTTGCATGGAAGTAACGAACGTTACCGCTTGGGTTTCCATTTGCCAGTTCAGCATGGAAACTGATGTTGTAGGTGTGGCCATCCATCCATCCGTTGTATGCAGGGAACGTCAAGTCTATGCGCTCGTTGGATGCGAGTGTTGTGGCCGTTGGTGCAGAAGATGCCTGGTAGACTTGTGTTCCATCGGTCTCGTCAAAGACGGTCATGTAGAACATGTAATCGCCAGCCAGCACACCGTTGGTTGCCTTGATGTCCCAGTTGTGTGTCAAACTTCCATCGATTGGGAGGACACAAGCGTAGA
>CALDQY010000175.1 GCA_937911445.1 uncultured Rhodobiaceae bacterium
ACGACGTGCGCGTGGAGGTCAGCACCAAGGGGTACATCATGGTCAATACAAAGATCTGAGCTACGGTCAGGACATTGAGCGTGATGGCAATGTTCACGAAGAGCGCACGCAGTGAATCAGAGTACCCCAAGTATTCCTGATTGCTCTGAACGATGTAGAGAATGAAAACGAGGGCGTTGACCAAAAACAACATCCCCAACTGAACCAAAGTCATCCTCGAGTGAAGGTTGGATTTGGTTTGCTTCATCCCGAGCCACACCAGCGCCGAACCCATCAAGAACGAGAGCCCCAAAGAGAGGATGTTCAGTTCGGTCGCCGCATCAATGGCCATTGATGAACCACAGCCGTTCTTCACATATCAATTTCTACTCGGCGGAGAATTACGAAGAAAGGTTATGCAGATGGGCGGTGGACGCTGGGGAGTCGTCCCTGCTTCCGAACATCAAGAAATCCTCATCGCTTTGGCATCTTTGATTCGCGCCCAGCGGTACGAGATGGCCTTGACCATTCTTGACAACGAACTCGGGCGTTGATGAGGTCACGATTCGTCTTCTATCGTTTCAAGAGCGAACTGGGACATGAAGTCCCAAAGGATGGCAGTGGATTGAGTGTTTGTGGGATTGCCTGACAGGTATGGGTTGTGGCCTGATGAAAAAAGGCTCATCAGCCTCACCTCTGCGTTTGAGGTGCAATCTGAATACCCCCGAATGTCGTAGTCTGCATTCACCGTGATCACCTCGGGGGCTGCGCCGCTGCAGCCGTTGAGGTCTGCCCAATACTCCAGGTTCTGCATGGCGCCTTTGTTGAATCCCACGGTATTTTGAAAATAATAAACGGTCATCGCTGTGTTATCGGCATAACTTACCGTCGTATCCAGCACACCATGAACCTCCATAAACGGAACCGGAGCGATGTATGTGGACGGTGCCTCGGTCATGAGATATCCCGACATACATCCAATGGAAGCCACCACGCCTTGCGTTTCAACAGCAAAACGCTGCGTCATTTTACATCCATTGGACCAGCCCGACATGTGAATTCTTGCTTCATCAACAGGATACGCCTCGGTGACCGATTCAATCACTGCTGAGAGAAAACCGACATCGTCAAGGTCATTTTCAATGCCATCAAATCCCAATCCCCAAAACGAATCATAACCTTGAGGATACGCCACAATAAGCTGCTCTTCAACCGCTAAGGAGGCAAACGAAGAGATGTTCATTTGGGACGCACTGGTGTGCCCATATCCGTGAAGGTCAAGCACCAGAGGAACGGGTTGTTCGGTAGAGACGGTTGCAGGGACCAAGAGTGTCCAACAGCGATCAACCCCCTCAAACTCGATGCATTGCGTGGAGAGGTTGTTCGGTTCAGAAAGAGGGGGGTCCTGTGCTTGCGCATCGTTTTCAGGGATCGTCTCTTCGGGAAAAATACAACCTGATACCGGGCAAAGCATCAACAGAAGCACAAGGATGGCCGATGCTCGTCTCCTTGAAGCGCTCACGATTTTCACCCCATTCATCTCTCTGAAAAATACCCAACTTAGGAGGTTTCTTGAACAGATACATCAAAAAATACAGCTTCCCATGTAACCTCCACCGTCTCATCCGTGTCGGAGACAGTTGGGATTCCCGAGGTGATGGGTTCATTGACGATGACTTCGATGTCCAGTTCAAAGATGCCTTGCCCGTACGAGCTATCGGACCATACATCGCTCCAGTGGGACGCATCCATTCCTGTAACTTCTTTCGGTTCGCCGTCGTACTCCGGGTAGATGTAGAGGGTGAGGTCGATGGTTTCGCAATCTGAAGAGACCCCGCTCAAAACGTTGTTGTCGTGATTCCAATCGGCCGGGACGTCGGTCACTACGAGGTTGGCCGAAACTGTATCGCACGGGTCAGCCAACTCTCCTGATGTTTCTGCGTAGGAGATGGTGATTGTCAGGAGCCCAAAGCCACTCTTGGAGTTGAAAAGGTCCGCTGATGCCGTAAACTCCAAAGTTTCTTTTTCACCGTCGTTGATCGTCCTTGAATCGGAAAATTGCTCTGGGGTTTCCTCAAATTCAATTGCGTAGGTGATTTGCTCATCCTTCGCTTGGATTTCATCGCCCATAATGAACCAGAAAACGCTTGCATGGTAGAGCAATCCCACGGCTAAGACCGTCAAGTAAACGGTGACGTTTCGCCGTGAACCATCATCTGAGAACAAATCAGACAGAACGTTGTCACTGCGAGTCAATTCAGCCACCTCGCTCAATTTGTAATTCCATAATCACGTTGAATTCCCATACATAATAGGAAATGAGGAGGCTGACGAGGCTGTAAATCAAACAGGCGATTTCGATTCTACCGATGTTTTGTCGAGGGATATCAAGGTCGGGAAACCATCTGTTGTCGATGTTTTTGCGAAATTGTGCAGGGTTTGATACGAGGCTTTGGAACGATTTTTCTTCCCAGCCCAATCCCAAGGCGATGAGAATTCCGAGAAGTGCAGCACTGATCATTTGGTTGATGGGAATGATTGACTGAACCAACTCAAGAATGGCAGAGGTTGCGACGACAATCAGGACAATGGACATGGTTTTCGCCTGCGGTTTTGTTTCTTCGTTGATTTCGATGAGGTTGAATCGGAGCAAAATGTACATTGCAATCAACGGCCGAATGATGGTAAAGTGCATGCTGGTCGTGAAGGTCGCCCACAATTGCACACTCTCTTCTGTGCCCGACCGCACCCCAAATCCGGACGAACTTCCTTGAGAATAAATCAAAAATCCGACGATGCCTAACACAAAATAAGGGAGAATGACGTACAACAGCGTGTTGGTGTTGCCTTTGATGGCCTGATGGATTTCCACGATGAGAATAGCAAGGCCTGCAGCGATTCCAACAGCATATCCTGCCACCCATATGTAATTGGCAACGGAGGAACTCAACACTCCGAAGGGATCGAGGAAGTAGAAGTATTCAGATTGCAGGATAAAGCCTGGCCACCACATCCAGACGTGTCCGAGAACAAGCGTGGTGAACAAGCCGGAGACGAGGGCTATGTTTTGTGTAGAAGGATTGGACTTTTCTGCAGGCATCAATCTAAACCTGATGTAAACTGAACCCCAAATCAAGGCGACGATGAAGTAAAACACGCCGGGTAATCCGAAGATGGTAAAATTCAATCCGATGACGTCGAGAACAAGTCTGAACAAAGCAAGACCTGCGACGAGCCCCAAACCGATTTTCACTTGGTTCATGTTTCTCAGCATCGGGACAGGATACAGCAAGGCGATGGCCATGATACTTGATTCGAAAATGTAATCCATCGATGCGGCAATCTGGAACCAGAACTGCCAAACATCACCGGTTGTATCTGAATTAACGTATCCGAACGCAGCATTTTGAATGCCTTTGGTGATGAACATGAGACAAAGAATGTGAGCGGCCATGGCTTCGTTCCAAGGAAGGTTGACATTCTTCCGAACGAGTCGGAGGGAGAGGCCACCAAGAGCGATGCTGAGGATGGCACCGATAAACAGCAGGTTCTCCTCGTCCACGCTTGTTACATATCCCGAATTGAGATGAAGTTTGTGCTCAAGAATATCTGAACCGAATCATCAAAGGAAGCTCAGTTTCGTCGAACAGGGGCTTCGAGTTCGACATGGGTGGTGGACGCTGGGGCCAACGCTCTGCAGCGAGCCTTGCGAGCGAAGGGCGTGGCAAAGCGGCCACGTCTCTTTGCAAAAGGAGGCAAAGTGGACGCTGGGGGATTTGAACCCCCGGCCTTCTGGTTGCAAACCAGACGCTCTTCCAACTGAG
>CALDQY010000176.1 GCA_937911445.1 uncultured Rhodobiaceae bacterium
CGCTTATCCTTGCTATTGACAGTCTCATCATCGTTCTTATCGCATGGGATTTTGCAAGCCTATCTCAACAATACATCGGCCGGGGTGCTATGTTGATGTGGGCGATTCCACTCTTCATTACCACCTCGACATGGTTCTCCTATCGCTCACGACGTCGTTGGGCATATTGGCCAGCAGCAATGATCATCGCTATTGCAGCAGTCATTTTCTTTCTACTGTTCTTAGCGAATCTGTATGCTACATTGGGTGGAGCAGCTGGAGGAATTTTGTTCATGTTGATCATGGGATATGCTTCCTTTAGTTCGTTTCAACGTGTTCGTTATCATTTCTCTCCTCTCTATAGACAAGGCTACACAACATTTGTTCCTACGCCAGAAGCAGATTTGGAAGAAGGCGAGATGTTGGCTGCATGTCCAAGTTGCATGGCTGTTCTAGCCATCCGCCCCGATCTTCTCTCCCCATCCGATTCTTGTCCCCATTGCAACAGCCCACTCGTGAGCAAAGAACTTGCTCAACGTCATGGTTGGGAAGAAGAGTAAACCTCAACTCGAACATGAAAGCATCGAACATCCAACACGATGACGAGCCCACTCAGGCCGCTTTTGGAACCATTCTTCCTCGTGCTTCGGTTGTTCTGCGTATGGCTGCTTTAGTAGTTCATACAGTTCTTGGGCAACGGAATAATCCTCCTTTTCTGCAGCATCAATGGCGAGCTGTGCCATCCAATTGCGAAGTACATACTTCGGATTTGATGAATGCATAGCCTCACGATCTGGCTGACCATCCACCCGTTTCCACCATTTGTCCAGCCAATTGTTCCATTCCGTGATTGGTATGGTCGATTCATCGTAAAATGCGTATCGTAGGTGTTCGATACTCGGATCCTTCAGCGAAGAAAGCAATCGGAAAAAGATGGTCATATCCGTTTCGACCAATTGCAGGTTTGCTGTCAACTCCTGGATTAAATCACCATCTTCCTCTCTAAGTTCCTTCAAACCGAGTTTGTTTGACCACATTGCATTATTGCAATGCTCATATTCGGTATAGTACGCTTCTAGGCTTTCATAGAGTCGTTCTGGCTCTTCCATGAGTGGTGAGATGGATTCCAACAAGCGAGCGAAGTTCCATGCTCCAATCTGCGCTTGATGGCCAAATCTGTATCGTCCCGTTCGTGCATCGGTTGTGTTGGGTGTCCAGTCTGGGTTGAAGTCCTCAATCCAACCATATGGTCCATAGTCGATGGTTAAACCATGGATGGACATATTGTCCGTATTCATGACGCCATGCACAAAGCCAACTCGCATCCATTCAGAGATCATTCGAGCAGTCTCTTGACCGACTTGAGTAAGCCATTGAATCAATCCATCGTCGTTTTCAGAACGATGTTCAGGAAAGTGATGTTTTATTGTGTACTCAACGAGTGTACGCAGAGTCTCCTTGTCTCCGTTCATCGAATGAATTTGGAAGGAACCAAAGCGTAGGAAGCTTGGCGCAACACGGCATACTATCGCTCCTGGCTCTGGTGCTGGATTGCCATTGTAGAGAACGTCACGAACGACGTCCTCCCCAGTCGTGACCAATGACAATGCTCGTGTAGTAGGGATACCTAAGTGATGCATGGCTTCACTGCACAAGAATTCACGAATCGATGAACGCAAGACTGCTTTTCCATCAGCGAATCTTGAGTATGGTGTAATTCCCGGTCCTTTGAGCTGCAATTCGAGAATTCCATTCTTCGTATCAACTTCACCAAGTGTGATGGCACGACCGTCTCCGAGTTGATTGGCCCAGTTTCCAAATTGATGTCCACCATATCGTTGTGCATAGGGATCCATTCCTCCAGAAATGCGGTTACCGCCCAAGATGTCGCCATCGCCCATCTCAAGATTCAATTCTTGAGCCATTTCATCGGACCAGAGACGCAAACTCGGTTCAGGAACAGCAGTCGGATGCACCCGTGACCAGCAAGCGTGTGGAACCTGTCTCGGTTTGCCCCCAATTTCATCGTCACCTGGCGTCTCTGTAACAAAGCGGTTGAGCCAGTTCAATCCATCCAATGAAGCAGTTCCCACGTTATCAAGAATAGGTGATACCTATTGAACTTGATTCAATTTCCCATCAATTTATTGTTTCCTTGAGGCAACGACCATCGAAGA
>CALDQY010000177.1 GCA_937911445.1 uncultured Rhodobiaceae bacterium
TGATGGCTTCATCAATCCCTCCTTGATCGTTTTCAACCTCAAGTGATACCGTGTATGCTCCGAACACATCGTAGATGTGAGAAGTAAATCCAGTGACCGTTTCGGATTTTTCACCATCTCCGAAATCCCATCGGTAGGATGTGATGATGCCTTCGATTGCATCGGAATCTCGAGCATCAAAGGTGACCATTTCTCCTTCTTGAATCAAGAGCGGATAGGCCTCGAGTGATGCTCGAGGTTGAACGGTTGTGTCGAGCGCTCCGAGGCAACCTGTGAAAGAAATTGATACCATCATCGCAATGAGAAACAAACCACGGAGTGGCATGGATTTCCCTTGCATATTCCTTCCTTAATCCAGTCCTATATCTAACCATGTTGTTGTTCTGAACGATTTTTCACGAATTCAAACTTGAATTATTCGAACGAAACCTCGGATGAAACATCCCCAACGACCGTTGCTGATTCGAGATGATTTCCCATATCTTCAACCGATGCATGCTCGATCGTATTCTTTTCACTGAAACTTTCCATCTCCGATTCGACAAGGACGTCATCCACTGTCACATTTGGTTCATCATAGTCGGGTGCAGGCAGAACGATCGATTCCTCTGGCTGGTCTTCAGTATCATCGAGAATGGATTCCAAAGAGGAAACATCTTGATCGATGTCTCGATGATATTGTGCTTTCAACTGCAATTGTATGTTCTGTTCTGCAGCGTTGTTGGCTTCATCGGATGATTCATCCCTTTGCTTTCCGAAAAAGCGCTTGAAGAAACCCATGTTTCTGTGTAATGACGGCTGCTCTTTAATCCCGATGTCGCTTCCATCAGGAACAACATGGTTCAAGCGATAGTTCTTGAATTGCAGGTGACTCCATTCGTATATGGAACTACTCGAAGGCGAACGTGTCCTCGCTTTCGATTTGGAGACGACGGGTGTAAGCACATCCAGAGATCGAATTGTTCAGTTGGCATTGATTGGTTCAAACAGCGATGGTACGGAAATTTCGTATGACCAATTGGTCAACCCGAGACGGTCGATTCCCTATGAATCTCAACGCATCCACGGTATCTCGGATGCTGACGTACGAGGCCAACCTGATTTTGCAGAAATTGCTGATCGCGTATCCGAGTTAATTGATGGGTGTGTTCTTGTCGGCCACAATGTACGCCAGTTCGACCTTCCAATGCTTCGAAACGAGTATCTTCGAATCGGTGCACTGCCTCCAGAGCCAAAGGCTGTTCTCGATACGCTCGAAATGGTTCGTCGCTTGAAACTGCCACGTCCTCATCGGCTTGGTGCACAATGCAATCGACACGGTATCTCGCTTGAGAATGCGCACACTGCCTCGGCTGATGCCGCTGCCTCGCTGTTATTGCTTTGGAAACTCGGTCTTGATCACCCGAGCTACTTTCGAAAATCCTTGGAAGAAGTTGAACAGTGGTGTGCTACTGGTTCGACTGCAAAAGTTCAATCAGACTTGGGACCCCAACTCGATGACTTGGAATTGGTTGATTCAAACGGCATGGTTCGTCGAGACGGTGCACACATGGTCCTCGCTGTTGGAAGACATCGTGGTCGACACCTTGAGGAGTTAAATGCCCTCGATCCACGCTATCTGCAATGGTTGTTGTCGCCCAATGGAATCGAAGATGTAGACGCTATCAATGAAATCAAGGCCTACCTGAATCAGGAATAGGAGCCCACGGTAAAACGTCGCACCACGGCCCAACACGCCAAACATCTCGGTTCATCATTGCACTACCCAGGAACAGAGGGCCTTGATGGCCCGCATCGAGAAGTGCTTCAAGGGATTCTTTACCTCGGCCATCAAACCGAACCGTTCGCATCTCGCCTGTAGGCTCAATTTCGCCAAATTCATTTCTCGGTACACATTCCTCAACAGTTGCTGTAGAACGACCTTCGTCGTACTGGTGAATGAGAACAACACCATCAGCGAAGTCACCTTTGTGCAAGGACTTGTTTTCATGACGCCATGTCCACCAGTGAGGGCACCATGCTTTCCAATCGCAAAAACCTCCACAGGAGGATTGGCCTGGTGTTGGGTCAAGAGGTGTGTCGGAGGGTTGTGTTGCACTCCATGCCTCATAGGCAGCCTCCAGAACATTCTCTCCGATAGCATCCCATTTTGATGATGTATCCGTATACCAACCCTGAGCTTGGACCGGCGGTGCCTTTTCGTTGTTTGAAAGCAGGATATCTCGATACATTCGAAGTTGTCTGTTCACCTCTGGCTTGAGTTTTCCTTGCGGTGGTTTTCCAGTCTTCAGATCAGCAACCAACCATCCAGTGAGATTGCCTGCGTCGTCAACGTTTGCCAGCAAGAGATCGAGCCGCCCCATCAATTGGCCGTCCTTTGTGACCAATTCTCCTTCAACTGCAATGACCAAGGATTGAATTTTCTTCCAAAGTGCAACAGTCACCCGTTCATGTGCCAAACCTTGTACCCCAACATGATCAAGGAGCATATTGATGGCTCCTTTCTGTTGTTTCTGCGCCTCAGAATATTTCTCTTCCTTCCAGTTTGGATGCCTTGGTGTCTCATGAAAGAGTTGCTTTTCCTCTTCCCAACGTTTTCGTAGAAGTGTGTCTCCTTCTTGCAAAAGCCAATTGGATTCCGCAGGTCCTCGCCCTGTTAGGTCGATTTGCAGCAAGTCTTCGATGGAAGCGTGAACGGCTGTTCCTAGAGATGCAGCCATTCCCGTCTTCTTCGGAAGTCCTTGACGACTGAGCCAATACATTCGTGGACAAGTTTCGTATCGATTCCACGCCGAAGGCGAGAGGCTGTGCTTTCGTTCTTCGACCATGTACAATCCCTCTCTTCGAAGGACATGAAACCTGCGCTTGAAGGCGAAAGTGTTGAATGCCTCCTTGGTAAGTTCGGATTATGGAAGGAACTCTGGTAAAGATTCGAGCAGACGTTGTCACTGAAGGAGCACTCGTCATCACGTGTTTTCCAAGTGTAGGCATGGTATCAAGTGTGGTTGGACATTATTTGATCGACAATTTGGGTCTTGAGTTTGTTGGCGGCGTGATCGATCCGCGTCTACCTCCGTTAACACTCGTAACCGACGGGAAGCCCATGCCCATTATCCGAGCTTATGCTGGAAAACCGGAGTGTAGCATCGATGGATGTGACAAAATCATCCTCCTCATGAGCGAACTTGTTATCCCGAGCCCACTTGTTCACGACATTGTTTGGGCACTCTACGATTGGTCCAAGGGTTCGAAGATTCGCATGGGCATCCTAGTTGATGCCTTTTCGAAAGAAGGGCTTGGTGGAAATTCAGGAATTGAAGAGCCGACGGTTGACTATGAAGACACGGAAGGAATCGATCTGCTCGGTATCGGTGCAACTGACACTGTCTGTGATTTGCTTAAAGACATGGATATACCACTGCTAACAGGTGGCGTGATTCGAGGCATGAATGGCGTCCTGCTAAGTGAAGCTCGTAGGAGAGCAATTGACGTTATGAGCGTCATGGTTGAAGCTGATCCGCGATTCCCTGATGCGCGAGCTGCTGCGGCCCTCGTCAAGAAACTCAACGCTATCTTGCCGACGACGCATCTTGACGACCAGCCATTGCTTGAAGAGGCGCAGATGCTTGAAGAGCAACTGAAATCTCTTCTTAGCCAAGCAGCGCCGTCAGAGGCGCCTTCGCCATCATCCATGCTTTATGGTTGAAGTCTGCCGAACGATGAGTGCTGCAAGAATGATGAGTATCACGAAGATGCTCATCCATGCTGGAAGCAAGAGGGTCGATTCCTTAACAAATGGCAAGAACTCTGTCAATGAGTCTGCTCTTGTATAGGTCCCACCAAGTGATGCAGTAAGCAGCATGCATCCCGTAGAGATGGAACCAAATGCATTGTGAAGATGTCGAGAGGCATCATCATTTCCCATCCTCCATCGCGTGAACAATACCCCAAGCGCCAACCCCCCACCAGCAGTTGAGAGCAGCATTTTGTTGGCAAGAAGCGGCGATGTATGGGCTCCACTTGGCGAGGAGTTGATACCGGAGGCGATGGCAAACGGTAGGGCAAGAAGGCCAAACAGTAAGGCAATATGTGCTGTCGAATCCATCATGGTCACGAATTGGCTCTCTTTGTTTTGGATAGATATGAGGGAATGAAGGACAAAACACAGACCTGCAAGGGCGAACGATCCAACAACCAATTCAGTTGTTATGACGTGAAACGTAGCAGGTTCAATCATAGAGACTCCTCCATGTAATCCTTGAATTCATCATCGATTCGTTTCGGTTTTCGCACCAAAAGCACCAACCCAAAGAAGAGGACGAGATGAGCAATCGATTGAAGCAGCAGAGCAGTTTCATCTGCTTCCCATGTGGGTTCAACACTTGCTAACGAAAACCACGGTGTCGTCTGCTGCGGCCCTTCACCATCGAGGATAGCGCGCCATTCAATGGTCGATACCGACAGGGCTGGTGGCAATACCGCATTCCAGCATCCGTTGTTTTGGGTAGTCTCAACTTGATACGATTCTCCGGAGGGCTCCCTCCATTCGATGACAACGTCGCTTGCTGCTATTGTCTTGAGACACAACGTTGTCGATTCACCAACCTCTCTTGAGGCTGGAGGCTGGTATTCTGGATCAATTCTCTGCAAGTTTTCAGGGATGGCTTCAACGTTTATTTCGAATGCCTGAGAAACACCGAAGAAAGGACTTCCAGCATCAGTACCTGAATTATCGCCATGATGTACCGAGACATAGAGGATTTTCTCGCCGACTTCGTCTGCTCGGAGAATCCAGGAATGTGTCAGAACATTGGAATCAACGGATGCATACTCGATGTAATTGTTTGAGCCACCCATTCCATCTGAAAGTATACTCCATCCATCTGTGGTTGGAATATCATTGTTGGCGTTGGTCGAGGAGAGGAGGAAGATTCCAATCTGGTCGATATCATGAGAGGTATCGAAACCAGAAATCTGGACTGTGATTTCAGTTGGCTGGCCTGCCCAAACTGTTCCTGACGGTTGCAAGCCGAGTTGTAAGTTGGAGGTTGCATTCTGATTGGCATCACCATGACAAGCACCTCCACATTGCATATTTTCGAGGCTGTTTCCAACACCGCCTGGATTCCCACTGACGTGAAGCGGAACGAGAAGGGATAGCGCAAGAAGAAGAACCAATTTCTGCTTCATTATTCTTCACCTCTACGTAACAGACTCGCAACGAACAGCAGTATTCCAGTGATGACATAGACTGAACCCAAACCTAGGCCTGCAACAGTGGATGGGCCCTCTTCAAACTCAATCGTCGCTGCATCGATTTCGACACTGACTGAAGGCGATTGGCAGGGCGATTCGAGAATACGATCGCCAAGTAGTGTTTGGATCTCGTAATTTGAGACCCCCAAAACATTCGGTGAATCGATGAATGTTGTCTCATTGGTCACACCGACGACAACACCATTTCTCGAGATTTCAAAGGATGCTGGAGTGGAGGAAGCCCACGTCCAATCGAGTTGAACGCTGGTATCCGATACTGCCTGAGTGAGGTTGGGGCATGCCAACGCCGAAATCGGTTCGATGATAATCGAGGTCGAATTCGTTGCTCCCGATTCATCAGTGACTGTGAGTGACACCTCAACAACACCACTCGCCGGCATGAGGAATGATGCTTCAACTCCTGAGGATGCTCCATTCATCCAAATCCATTGATAACGGATTATGGAGTTGTCTGGATCCGTTGAGTCCAATCCAGATAGCGTGACTCGTTCACCTGCATAGAGATCATCCGTGAGCACGGAAATCCTTGCACTAGGGGGCGTATTCTCCACAACCATGGAAGCTGTTGAGAGGACGTATGATGTACCATCTGTAA
>CALDQY010000178.1 GCA_937911445.1 uncultured Rhodobiaceae bacterium
CAGATGCCAGCACAGCAGATGCCTGCGCAAACAACGGCACAGCCATACGAGTACGAACAGAAGTAATCACTCTTCTTCGTCTTCGTAAAGGAACGTGTTGCATGCCGGGCATGTGAATGATGTTGGTCGATCTCCGTCGAGTTCGGTCACAACGCCACATGGTCCGCAGAGGATTGTCGTTTTCTTTGGTTCATCGATGGTCACATCGACTCTGTACATAATTCGATTGGCATCAGGGAGTTGCTCTGCACTTGGTTTCCAGGCAGCTATGTCCTCTTCGTTCATGGTTCGTTGACTTGGAGTGCTCATGCCAATTACGAACAAAAGTACACCCGATACACCGATGACGGCACCCATGGAAAGGACGCCTCCAACGGTGAGGAATGCTCCGAAGACAATGCAAATCATTCCGGAAAGGATGAGGTTCTCTCGCACGTTGCGAACCATGAATCTCACCTAGTTCAGAACAGTTGCAAGTGTCTTTGCGACACGTTCGACTGCATCGGTTGGCATTGCACACAAGCCGATTCGAATTCCGCCTCGAAGGGGCACGAGATAGACGTGGTGTTCTGCACAAGCCTCTGTGATCGACTCTGGATTATCATGTTCGAGCCATGCGAAGAATCCATCGTGGGTTGGATTAATCGGTACACCGTGCTGCTTGCATGCCTCTACAAAGATGTCTCTTCGTTCGGTGAGTAAGCTTTGGAGGCGGTCTCGTTCATGTGACCACTCTTCTGCAGATTCTGCTTGGCTGTGCAGTTGTGCTGCAGTATATTGGAGAATTCGAGGTGCGGCTGACCATGTTTGTCGACCCGTGGTTCCGAAGGTATCCTTAAGTCGCTCGGTGACGGCTTGGTCAGGATGAATTCCGATGAGTGCTCCCGTTCTTAGTCCGTAAGCAGTATGTGATTTTGACAATGAAAGTGCATAGGTGATGAGGAAATTTTCAGGCCAAGGCGTCCCATCCTCCATAGCATCAACGATGGTCTGGCCCCAACCGTGAGGTTCGTTTGCATAGAGGCTGTACGCAGTATCGAGAAGGAGCGTGTGGCCAACACCCGGGTGCTTTGAAGCACTTGCCATCATGATGTCGAGCGCTGCTCTTCGGCCCTCAGATGTCATGGTCAGTCCTGTAGGATTGTGTGCTGGATCGTTCAGCCAAACCATCACACTCTTCTGTTTCTGTGCGAGTCCCTCGACAGTTGCTTCAAAGGCTTCATCCGCAAAGTATGGATAGTCACCCTCCTCTTCTGGCAGGAGAGGCCATGTTGCCATTTCGAGGCCACACCCCTTGAGGAAGCCAGCGTAAGGTCCCCAGTGACGGTCTCGTAGAAGAATGGCGTCACCTCGTTCGCAAAGGTTGTTGGCAGCAAGAAACAGAGCTCCAGAGCCGCCAGGCGATGCTGTTGAAACGAAGCCAAAACCCATCGATTCCAATGCTTCTCGATGATCTCCAAGGGCAAGAGAGATGCTCAAGTCAAGGAAATCTGGCAGCCCTTTGAGCGGTGCGTAAGAAGAAAATTCCAGAGCAGGTGCTTCTCGCAACATTTTGTCGACAACCTGGTTGATGGCCAATGTTCCATCGTTCTCAAGGAGAATTCCTGCAGTACCATTCAC
>CALDQY010000179.1 GCA_937911445.1 uncultured Rhodobiaceae bacterium
AGAGTCGTTGGCTGCCGTGACAAGAATATCTGAGATCTTACCACCAGCACGATCGGCTTCTGAAATCAACGAAATCGCACGTTTGACAAGAGGCGTGCCGACACGTTCAGCAAATTGAAGAATGACATCACTGAACTTGATACCCCACGAAAGCTGGTCGCTCATCTTCTTGACTTCGTCGTTCAGCGCACCATATTCAGACGTTGCCAGCGTTTGGACTGCCACCGTCATGGAAAGACCACCCTTCCAGTATTCTGCAAGGTCACGAAGGAAATCAGGGAACTTTTCTTCAATCTCGTTCTTTCTGTTCTCGACGCCTTCCCAGTAAAATGAAGCAGGCCATAGGAAGAAGAAGAACATCAATCCAAAGAAGTTGAGGAAGATGGTTGGATGGACGCTGACCGGGCCAAGGCTGTATTCAGGACCAATCCACAACGACTTGTTGTTCATGTTCGCAGGAACACCGTCGAAGTACTCAATTTCCATGTTAAAGGTAAATTCGTTGATAGGAACGGTTTCCGATTCGGATTTAACGATGAGTTCGTAGCGACTACCAGCATCGATGGAGTTCAATTCGATGAGGCATTGATCAGAAGCAACACCGGTATTGCCTTGGTAAAAATCGAGCATTTCACCGTACCTATCTCGGATAGCAACGGTATAGGTGATGGGTTCGCTTGCTTCCGCCTCACACGTCATGGTCAGGGGTTGCATAACCACTTCCCCACCTGTTGCTTGCGGATCAACACCAGGTACGTCGAAATTTTTCCCTCTGAACAGAATGTCCTCCCAAGGCTCATCGCTCCATGTCACAATATCTGGACTGTCTTGCAACAGCGAACATGATTGGTTCTGAGCATAGGTCGGCTTTGAATTTCCATTGAATGCTTCGTTGTCACCAGTGATGATTCCACAAGCAACGTTCGTGAACATCGGCTCGCCATTGGCAGTTGGGATGAAGCCGGAATTTGTTGCCCAAACGACGGCAGTTGTCATACCTAAAAGGATCGAGACGAACAAAATACCGTACAACTTTGTCATCGTTGAGTCGTCTTTCGGCAGGTCGAGGTTGACGACTATCTTGTTCTTCTTTTTCCGAGCCAAGTATCGTCACCTCCTA
>CALDQY010000180.1 GCA_937911445.1 uncultured Rhodobiaceae bacterium
CAATCGTCAAACACTCCTCATTCGTGTTGCAGGCGTTCTTTCCGCCCAGCACAAGAATTGGGGTACAATCAAGCGGTCTCTCAAGAGAGGTGGCGGCTCAGTTACGATTCCAACACCTGTAGGCTCAGACCAAGAAGAAATCGAGACGGCTTCCATCGAAGAAGAAGTTGAGAGCTTCGTTACCGAGCATCCCGAAGGATGGACCTTCGAAGATGAGTCCGAATTAATGGAATCAATAGATAGCGGTGGTATTGACACCTCGCTTTCCGAAGTAGCGGCATCTATAGAGGAGACACTTGTCGCCCATCGAAAAGAAATTGAGCAACCTGTACCTCCAATGTTGCAGGAGCTTTCATCCGAAGAGCCGACGCTGGAAGAAGAGGCAGCCTTGTTGGAAATTTCCTCTCGAAAAGCAGAGGTTGAAGCGGCAGCTCGAGACTATCTCTTGGTTGGAAGTACGACCGATATGGAGGATATGAACACCTTCATATCAAGTCTCTCGAGTCACGGTTTCGCCGTCGAGTTAGCACGAGTTCAGGACGCGATTAGGACCATCATTATGGAAACAGCCTACCGCTCTGAGCAAGAACAGAATGCCCTCTCCAGTAAGCCAGGTTCATGGTCTGAACGCGAAGCGATTCGAATGTTTGAACAAATGCGTCCACAACTTCGGGAGAGAATACCTGAAATTGTTGCTGGACGACGAGGGAATCTCGTTCAAGCACGAATGGAGTTTGAGGAAGAGGCACGAACGCTCGGTCTCGATTTGAGAAGTCCAGCCGTTTCGGGTCGTCTTCACGCCTTGTTTGATCTTCATCTCGAAATCAGCGAGGCAGAGGAACTGCAAGACCCATCCGCTGCACGACGAAATCGCATGTTGCGTATCCTGTATCATGGTTCAGTCCATTTGCCTGATGATGTGCGCCGGACCATTGAACGTCTTGAAAGAAATCTTCCTTCGTTCGAATCCCTTGTCGAAACCGTTCTTGAGAGTAGTGAAGGCGACTTTTCTGAGGCTCAACAAAGCCTCATTATTCGTTTCCTTGAGTCGAAGGGCTATCTTGTCAACACATCGGAATTGCGTCCACGTGTCCTAGCATGTGCAGGTATTGTAGGTACGGAGTTGGGATATCTTACACCAAATCAAATTCCACGATTGGCTCCAGGAATCCTAGTCAGTGATGAGCACGTCGATGCCATTGTTGCTGAATTGAAATCCCTTGCTGCAACATTCAAGCCTAAGCAGGTTGAGGAAGAAGAACCAGAAACGCAACTCGCAGAATCCGTTGCTGATGCATCAGATCGAATCGGTGGCGTGCGTGGCCAAATTGACCGAGTCGATGCTTTACTCTCTCGCCTTCGATTGCAAGATGGTCAGTGATGACTCTGAGCGTAAAAGTTCTGAATCACTGTGGTGACTGACTGAATGTCTGTAATGTCTCGAGCAATGAGATCTTCGATGATTTGTTGACGCTGTTGAACGTGCCTTTCAAAGACATCAGGAGTTACACCAGCTGCTTTGCAAATAACTTCTCTGAGATTGGATGGAATGCCTGTTTCTTCGATCTGATCTGTTGCAGCATTGTACTTCCAGATCGTGTTCAATCGAGGCTTAGATCCCTCCATACCTGCGATTTCTGCAACTTCAGTGATCTTGCGTGCAGTCTTCCCATTGACGTGGAGTCGTGCTTGGATGATGATGAGGTCGAGACCAGTCAACATGATTGGTGGTACATTCATCGGTGGATTGATCATTCGAGTGACGGTTTCCTGAGCAGTGTTGGCGTGCAGGCTACCAAAGGAACCATCGTGACCGGTGTTCATGGCTGTTAAGAGCGTTGCAGCCTCAGGTCCACGAACCTCTCCCACAATGATACGGTCAGGACGCATACGTAGACTCGATTTCAAACAATCGTTCATGTCGACTTCTGGTGTTCCATCTGGGCGTTCTCGTCGTGTTTCCATTCGTAGCCAATGATCATGATACACTTGCAATTCAGCGGTATCTTCGACCGTTAGAAGGCGGCGGTGCCATGGGATGTACATTCCAAGACAGTTGAGTGTGGTTGTCTTACCAGAACCTGTCCCGCCAGCAATCACAAAGTTCGCTGGTCGACTATCAAGCCCTTCAATCCAGACCCACATCATGGCCGCAAGACGTGAGTTGACTGTTCCAAACTTGACCAGGTCGATCATCGTCAATGGGTCTTCCTTGAATTTTCGAATGGTCAATGTTGGACCATCTGGTGATACAGGAGGAATGGTACCGTTGACACGGGATCCATCCGGGAGCCTTCCATCGAAAATTGGAACCATGCCTGGTCCGTCGCCAAGTGGAACATTTGTGAATGCAGCAATGTTCTTGGCAATTTGAAGCCCAGCATCATCGTTGATCCAAACATTCGTCCGGCACATACCATGTTTTCGATGAGCAACTTTGACACATTGTGTTCCACCATTGTACATGACTTCTTCCAAATTGTCGTCCTCAAACAAGACAGCAAGGTCTCCATGTGGATTTGGTGCTACTGAGCCTTCGACATGGTAAATTGGGGAAGGATGGTTCGATTCAGTGTAGATTGTGACATTTCCGTATTGTTCGAGAATTTGTTCAGACATTGTTCAACCTCCGATGAGTTTTGTTGCACCTAGGAAAATGAACATTGACATGGCCATCCAACCAGGAACGAACCACATAGTGTCTCGCATACGGCCCAACATTCGGCCAGAGACAGCGACACCGACAGCACTTGCGACAGCAAAGAACAAACTGAACGTCGAGAGGAAGCCTTCAATCTGGAAGCCGGATGAAGCAGGTGTGAAGAGGCCAACGAGGAATCCGATGAGGCCTGGAAGTCCAATGCATACGAACAGCACAATGAGGATTCCTCGGCCTTGGAGTTCCGACTCTCGCTTGTTCATGAGATCGTTCAAACGCTCGTAATCCATGGAGAGATTCATCAAAATTTCTTGGAGAGGAGCGTTTTGTTCAATTGCAGTTTCAAGAAGATGCATGACACGCTGAACTTGCGACGAACGAGTCTTGGTAGCAAAACTTGAGAGTGCAGCATCGAACGATGAAGAGTGACTTTCTTTGAGCGTTTCAACGAGGAGTGGGCCAAGTGGTGCGGGTGCAGTCTTTGCTTGATGTTGCATGGCTTCCTGAATACCAAGCCCTGCACCAACTTCATCGGATAATCCTTCCAAAAAGGAGGGTAGTGCGTTTTCGATTTTACGTCGTCGTATGCGCTCACGGATTGGAGGAATGCCTCCGCCAATCATGGCGAGCCCTACAACACCAAGCATCAACATCAATGGTTGATTGCTGAATGATTCAAGGAAACGGAGGAGCATGATATCACAACCCGGGGTCCTTTGTATGGGTCTTGAGACCAATCATGATCATGGCCAATAGGGTCAGGAAAAGGCCGATGTTCACAACAACATCGATGGTTGATTGTTCTGGCATGCTAAAGAACGAACCCATGTCTCCAACAAGCTGTGGGAACAATCCGAGAACTGCGAGAATGATTGGACCAATCATACCAATGGAGAGCAACGATTCCGGAACGCCGCTCAAATCTTCAATGTACTTCTTGACATCCTCGGTTCTTTCTTCCTCCATTCGAGAACCTTGCTTTTTGAGCGTCTCGATGATGTCGGTATTCTGTGTGATGTTCATGTGCATGATGTTGAGCAGACGTCGGTACCCTTCAGTTTCGACCTTACCCATGAGGGCTTTAATCTCCTTTGCAAGCGGGCGGCCTCCTTTTCGTACTTTTTCCATCATGTTCTTGAAATCCTCAGATATGATACCATATCCACCTTGAGATATGCTGTGAACGGTTGCTTCCAAACCAATACCCGAGGACATGAGGACATCCATGGCACGAATCACGTAAAGGACCTCACGTTTCTCGTCAAGTTTCCTCATGTTGAACACCTCAAATAACGTCTTCAATAAGTTCGAAAATAAATTTCTCAGTTGATCCTTCGTATTCTAGCGATGCGAAAATCACCTTCACATCGCGTTCTTCGAAAGGATCGTGAATGAACGGTTGACCTGTACGGAACATTTTCAGGATTTTCTTGTAATCGTCAATTGACAGGATTCCGCGCACCGTATAGATCGTGGATTCAGCACCTTCATCATGGAGATTGTCGCCTTCTCCACCACGAATAATGGTGCGTGTGAGACGTCGTGTAATTTTCACATCAATGTCCGCATTTGGAATGCGAATCCAATCTGCAGAACCTGTTCCAGTAGCCGGTCGAATGAAGAAATCCATGCCTGCCATATTGACCCCTATGCTGTTGAGGGTGTAGGCAAGATTTGAATGTAATGGAACAATTTGTTCACGCTACAATCTTGAACCAACCAAATCGTGGCTCATGCAGGGTGCCATCATCACTCATCGTGTCCAATTCCGCTTCGGATTGTTCACGTGTAAAGCCACGTGCCGCCAAATTTCGAACCAATGATTCGAAATCAACACCTTCTCCATTGTCCATCGCTTGAATGCACTCAAGGATCACAGCTTGTAGATCCTCTCCTCCAGCGCTTGCGTCTGTATCATCGCCTGACTCAGGATCTGGGAGGTTCAATGTTGGAGGTGCTGTTGTCGCTGCAGCCATTTTTCCTTCGGCAATGTCGAGCGCTTGCATAACGTTGAGTCGATAGCCCTCTGTGTCAATTTGCCCGTAATGAGTCTGAGCAGAAAGAAGTCCGTCAACCATCTCAGGGCGAATTCCTTCTTTGAGCATGGATTCTTTGGTTGGTTCACAATTCAGTGATTTCTGATGTTGGTCAAGACGCTCCAGCGTTGCAGCACATGCTCGAACCAACCAAGAAGCATAGCGTTCTCGTGTGACGACTGCGGCCTCTTCTGGTCGAAGCGACGTGTAAACAGCACCTTCATCGGTCTGGTACCAGCGTGCCTTCGCAGTCATGCTGAGCAGGACTGGTTCTCCAGAATCGACTTTGTCAAGCAACTGGACCACGAATTCCCGCATGGACTCCGACGCATATTCGCCGACAGAGAAGTAGTGAAGGCCTGAAGGGTCACGCAACTGGCCTTGGTACATTTGGGAACCATTGCTCGTTTCGCGCAATTCGAGACGCTCAACCAGCCCTGAAACGATGACTCGGTTGACCTTGGCACCGAGTTTGGTGATGACGAAGGTGGGGTCGAATTCTCCAGAACCTTTCTCGTTCAGTGTTGATTCACCAAATTCTGAAGCGAGCATAATCCATGCTGGTTGTCGTTGGATTTGTCGAGAAGTTTCCATCATTGCAACCCCCATTGTGCACGAAGTTCTGTCGCTATCAAACCAGTGTCTGTATCTGCGAGTGTGGCGCCATCGCACAGAATCATCGCACCTTGGCCATCGTTGATGATACGTCCACTTATGTCCACTTCGCATCCGAGGATTTGATCTCGAATCTTCTGGACGAAGGCCATCGAACCATTGGCCTGAATTTCATCGACCATCGTAGCATGGTCGGTGTTGAGCAATTTCAATGCAGCATCCTTCGAAATCAGGAGAGCGCAAGTTGATGCCTTGTCATCGAGGACAAGGCGTAGACGAACATCCTCGTTACCTTCGACAGCTCCATGTTCAAAACACTGGCCTTCTCGAAGTACTCGACGACATTCAGGGCATCGCATGATAATTCCAGAATCTTCTCGCACGGACACGATGGTTCCTCGTGTTGCGATGCCGACTCGACTTGGACCTGAGACAAGTTCATCAAGAGGCACCTCGATTTTGAGGTTCTCAAGATCAAGTTCTCCTTCCCATGGTGTTTCTTCGAGAATGGTTAATTGGTCTTCACGATCGATGGTAATGTCTGGGATGCCTTGCCAAGCACGGACACGTGCATCTGTGATGCGAACGGTCATCGGTAGAGACGAGGTATCGATTGGCAAATCGGTCCAAGCGCTGACACGGCACTGGCCTGTTGGGTCTGCAATTTGACCAGACCACAAGTAGCGCTCTTCACCATCTTTGGTGAACGTTCTCTTTTCCCAGGATGTTATGTTGACGACGATTTCAACATCCTTTGAACCGTCTCGAAGTGTGCTTATGGTCGAGACCATGCCTTGCTTGAGCGTGTCTGTGTTGGCGAAGTTGGCATCATGGAATGGTTCAATTTTTGTGGTACGTCCAAAGTTCAACTCAGGCGTGTCACGGAAGGTTTTGACTTGTGCTCCATCAATCTTCAACAAAGTACCTACCTCGTATTCGAACGGCTCCCATGACAAGAAGCCAATTGCGCCTGATTCATCGGCAAGACGGCCACGAACGACGTCGATGCTTCCACTTCCATCTCTTCGATGGATTTGGTCAGCACGTGAGGACATCAGGCGTCCGACAACGCACACGTATCCATCGTTTGGTAGCGTTGCGATATCAATTGGCTCACCAGGAGCAACCACAGGTCGCGAACCTTCTCGTAGGACTGCGATGCGCGAAGATTGGTTGATGTTCAGGGACATCCGCCCCTGATATTCGTTGACCGAAGCGCCTTCGATACGAACAACCGACCCAGGAGTGATGTTGTTGTTGTTGCCCCAGTCTTTGTATTCCCATCGTGTACGTTCTCCACTTCCCTCTTGCCAAGGATCGTCCTCAAGCAGTCCAAAGGCAATGGATTTCGACTCACCTCGAATCATTTGTTCTCGGACATTGTGCGATACGATTTCAACCTCGATTTCGATGTCTCTGTCATCTGCTTTTAGTTCTGAAAGCCTGCTTACTTTCTTTGTTGGCCGGTTGGTTTGGCCGGATGTTTTGGGCGTTGCAGGTGATGCATCCGACTCACTTTTGAAGCGTCGGATGATGGATCGAATCGCATCTTGAGGTGGAATAAAGAATTCCTCCTCGTACTTCTGGAATGCGGATTTGACTTCATCTCGATCTGCCCCAGGGCACTCCTGTAGTACTGCGGAGATGTGATCGTTGTAACGATCCTCATCGCTCATTCAATTCACCTCCGCCAGGCGTATTGTTTTGATTGAGCCTGTGCGGAGAACAGGCGACGGGCTTTTGTGCGGATTGGTGAAGACGATACACTCCCATGACCTCCATGGAACAGAACAAGAATGACGAGGGGTGATAAACAATCCCCTCTCGAATTCAGGCAGGATTGATGCGCATACCTTGAGAGAAGAGGATGTCAGAAAGATGGTTGCTGCCCGTACTTGAAACGCCATTGTTGGAGGATGGCATACCAAGATGAACGCCATTTGAGATTGCTTTGAACAAGTTGCCGGATACACCAGCCTGTTTGAGTGCACCTTTGATTTCACCATCTTCGACTCGAAGGATGGTGCTTGTCGTAACCGAGAAATCTCCACTCGTTGGATTGGCTGTGTGTGCTCCCATGACACTGTGTACGATGTATCCTTGATTCATGGTCTCGATTAGCTCGTCACGTGTTTGGAGCTTGTTTGCTGACAGCAATTGAACGTCTCCACAACCGGTTGTAGGCGGTGACATGTGACTTCCACGTGATGCTGAACCGGTGGTCATAGCCTCATCGATTCGTCCTTCTGCAACGTTCTTCGCTGCATCACGGGATGACCAAATCATCTTTCTAAGAACTCCGTTTTCAACGATGGTGTGGCAGGATGTAGGGACACCCTCTCCATCTCTGGCAGAGGATGCAAAGCCACCTTCCATTCGACGATTGTCGAGCATTGAGAGGTGCTGATCGAGAACAAGCTCATTCATTTTCTCAGACCAATACGATTCTTTGCGCACCATGCGTTCGCCGAGAACGGATGGTCGAATGATGTTGGAGAACAGTGAACTGATACCTTGAGGCGTCATCAAGACAGGGGTATCAACGGGTTGTGTTTCAACTGAAATCGGGTCTCGTGTTTTCTGAGCCCATTCAACAGCCATCGGGACGCAACTTGGAATGCCTTCCATGAGTGTTCGAGATGAGCAGCTCTCCCATGAACTCGTCATTTGTCCGTTTTCTTCGATCGAAACTTGAATGCCAAGACCATGCGAAGTGGTGATGCCAGAGGCTTCAACACCTTCACTCGAAAGTATAACACCTGCTTCTGCTCCGATACCAACGCCTCCACCAATGACCATGGCCCGCTTGTCAAGCGATGCAACTTCGGAGATGATGGCATCGCCTTGCGTCAACAAATCTTCTGCAGAGAGGTTGAGAATGGCATCATCGCTCATACCTTCAACGGGTGATGCATCCATGGCATTTGGAAGTGAAAAACCCTCTATTTGTGGGCTTGCCTTCGCAATGGAGAGTGCTTCGGAGACTGCATGCTCGGCTCCACTCGGGTCCACGAGGTGCGCATAGCCATAGCGACCGTCTTGCAGGACTCGGACGCCAAAACCTCCTTCTCCACCTCCTGATGCAAGAGAAATACGGCCTGCTTCAATGTCAAGCGAACGTCCATACCCTTGAGAGGCAACGATTTCCCATTCTTGAATGCCTTGTGATTCGCATTGTTTTGCAATCGACTGACATCCTTCGAGCAGTCGGTCAAGAGCGTCATCAGGAATCACGAATCATCCCACCAGGGCTTCACGGATGCGCATGATTGGACCACCATCACCGACTGGTACGGTCTGTCCTTTACCGCAGAAACCAGGGCTTGCGAGTTTAGCATCCTTGGTGAGGCCATCAACATCGTTGAGAATTTGCAGTGTTAGACCACTCACACTCACATCACGAAGCGGTGTTGTAATCTCTCCATTTTCGATGAGATACGCTTCTTGTGCTGCGAATTGGAACGAACCTCGGCCAGTATCGACCTGTCCGCCACGTGAGCCACAGGCGTAAACACCGTACTGGATGTCTTCCGCAAGTTCATCGATATCGGTGTAAGAGCCCCCCATGATCATCGTGTTCGACATGCGAACGAGTGGGTGATGCAATCCGTCCTGTGCACGTGCCCCTGCGTTCGGTTCAATGCCAAAGTGGTGGGCTGTTTCTCGGTGGTTGAGGTAATCGGTGAGGATGCCATTCTTGATGAGTGTCTTTTCACGTACATCCAGACCTTCGTCATCGATAGGGTATGCACCATAGCCGCCCCTCATGGTTGGATCGTCAACGACAGTAACGATGTCGTTACCAATTTTCTGACCGAGTTTTCCATCGAGGCATGAATCACCAGCAGCCACGAGGTCTGCTTCACAAGGATGGCCAAGGGCTTCGTGAATGTACACGCCAGTCAAATCACGGTCTGCAATGAGTGGAAGTTTTCCGCTTGGCGCACGCTCTGCTTTCAGCAATCGAAGGGCAGAGATTCGAGCGTGTTCGCCAAGACCGCCAAGATCGCAGGCTTCGATCAATTCGAGGCCACCTTCTCCGCCGTGACGCATTCTATAGGAAACAGGATCGCCTCCGTCTCGTGCTGTAACCATGCCGTTGACCATCGAACGCTGGAAGGACCACGTACGATCCATGCCTTCTGTCGTAAGGAGTTCAGTGTGAAGATGCTCATCGGACCAGCCACACGCAACAGATATGATGCGATCGTCGTCGTTTGCAGATGAATGAATGCTTTGGAGCATATCCAATTTTGTTTGAAGATCTGTGTTTCGGACATCCTTTTTTGGACGCCAGTGGATTTCGTCCTGAAGAATTGGAATCTCAGCGAGTTGAATCGGTTTTGAACCGCTTGGTCGTCGAGCAGCAACAGCTCGTGCAAGTTTGACTGTCGATTCAATTTCGTTTGGAATATTGGAGATATCCGTTGTCGAATGAACGCCCCACGCTCCATCTGCAAGAATCCGCAACGTTGCTCCAATTTCTTGACCGGGAATTGCATGCTCCAGTTGACCGTCTTTCAGTCGAACAGAAGATGTGGTCTCGGCCATTAGACGAATCTCTGCGTACGTGGCACCGAAGTCCATTGCTTGCTCAAGGGCATTGTTCATTCGAGTTCTGTCGAGGTATTTTGTCGACCGCCCGTGGTCCGCAGCATTCTGAGATTGGATGACCATGCTTGGCCTTAGACTGGGTGGTGTTTGAAGTCTTTGCCTTGCTCACTGTTCCATCTTGGTATCAAAACTGTAACCTTTGGATTAAGAACGTCCTGTTCACTTTGTCTACTGTGAGCGGAGAGCCTAATCCGAACTGCGACCCGGTTTACGGGCGGGTTGATGCGCTTCTTGAGCAATTGACGAAGTCAAAATCGTTGCACATACTGATGATTCTTGATCAAAAAAACCAGTCGATGCGCTTCTCTGAAATCAAAGATCGAGTTGATGCATCGTCAACCACGGTATCTCGCCGGCTTGGTGAACTGATTGAGTTTGACCTGGTTGAGCGCACCAAGACGAGTGAAGAATCAAAGACGCATGAATATTCAATCTCTGAATATGGAAAACAACTGAGTCCAATTATGCATGCGTTTTATGATTGGGTCAAGCGGAGGGATTTGGCTTGATTTACTGTGAACTGCTCACATCCGCTAGGAGGATGTGACCAATCAACGATGCTTCAATACGGCTTGCATCGATGGTTTCATCGAGCGAAATTCCGAGGTTTTTCGCTCCATCGAGACTGATTTCCAAAGATTCTGAAGTCTTGGAAAGGCCGAGCCCGTTGAGAAGTTCGTTGGCTTCTTGATCAATGGTTTCTGAATTCATTGAAATTGTTTGATCGGGAATATGGAGCAACCATCCAGATGTTGACTTGTTCTGTAAACCGGCTCGCTTGAAGGCTTCCGATACGTTGTGCGTACCGGCCAACACTCGCAAGAACTCAGCATCAAGGGTTCGAGCCTGTGCAGTTCCTCGCTCTGTGTTTCGATTGCTGACCGTTGTAGCTGTCCACAATTGTCGTGATGTTTGAGCGACATCAGAACGGCAAAAGACCCAGCGTTGATTGGGAACGATCGCTTGGAAAGATTGCACAAAGGATTTCAATTCCAATGGCTCGTTGCTTGTCCAAGACCAACAAGGAAACGTCTCCCACATTGCGACGCCCTGCATCGACATGCCTCATCAACTCTACGCCAAATCTTCGCCATCGAGTGGCATATCGTCGCTTCGTTTCTTGACCGGAACAACTCCACGTTCTCGCTGAACGACCTTCTTGACCTCAGTCATGATGTTGTTGACCAACTTCGGACCCCAACCTCTCCATGAAGCGACCTTTTGCTGATCGTTATGAGTCATAGCCAGTACGTCTTTTGGTGTTCGAATCCCAATAGCGGCAAGCGAACGAGCACGCTGCCGGCCAACGTGACGGATTTTGACCAAATTCAACAAATCCGACTTGCAACCGTGCCGAACACGTTGGCGAAGTGTGTCCAATTCGGAGGACAATTGGGCAAGAACAGGCATGTGTTCATCAGCAAAAACGTCGTCGTTGAGGAGTATTTCACGACCGGCATACAACAGCCAATCCATCAAATCAACACGGTGATGAACATCTCCAGGGGAGACATCAAGTTGCTTTTCGATTTGACGCATGGTTTCTTCTTCAAACCAATGCTCAAGACACCATGCAGATTTGACAAGTCCGAGATGTCGCTCTTCGTATGGTATATCGTAGAGGAGTTCATCTTCGACAGATGCGGCTTTCAACTGCAGGTCAGAGCCGATGGTCAGGTCCGCTGTTTTCGCCCAAAGCGAGGCGAAGTCTGGTGTGCTGCATGCTAAATGCGTCAATCCAAAGGAGCTCACAGGTCCATCTTTCCGTACTATGCGACGAACGGCACGGCGCATCCCTGTTCGGAGAATCGAAGCGGAGAGCGGATCAAGATACAATTGAGCAACACGCTCGCCGATTGGTGTTGCCTCGTATTTCATCGATGGCGGTTCGCCTGATGCATCACTCCAACCTCCGACGCTGTTGAGCGACGTGGCTGAGACGAACCCCAGTGAAGGCGTACCATGAGATGATGGGGCAGATTTGGCTTGTCGCTCCTCCCGAAGGGTAACGCCGCCGGATTCTTGGGCAACGTTGACCCACACAGGAACATCATCATCCCATGTTTCATCTTCATCAATGACCTTGTCTTGCCGGCGAGCCTCGTAGGTTTCATCCACGCCCAAGCGTCGCAAAAACCGTTCCTCAACCAGCCAATCGAGCATTGAATCAAGCCGCTCTTGCAGTTGGTTGGTCGGCATAGTGGTTCCAAGGAACGTGGCATCAAAGAAGGAGCCAATGGAATCTCGATGGAGCAATCCGCCCGTTGCAACGCAGGACAAGAGATGCATACGCATTGCTGGTTCAGCAGAAAGTTTGGATGATATGTCTTCAATAGGACCGAAAAAGTAGCGTTCACTTACCTCATCAGCGACCTGCCAACCATCCGTTCCTTTGCAGAGCACCCATGCTTCTCCAACCGGATCGTATCGTGGACGACCAGCTCGACCGAGCATTTGGTGCACTTCCATAACAGGGAGCGGCCTGCTCATACCGTCGTCCCAACGTTTGATGTCGCGAACCAAAACGCGTCGAGCAGGAAGATTCACGCCTGCAGCAAGCGTTGGCGTTGCGCACAATGCGAGAAGAAGACCTTGTTTGAAAGCCGATTCAATGCTCTGACGTTGGCGATGTGTTAGTCCAGCATGGTGGAAGGCTACTCCGCCACGAATGCAGTTTGCGAGCAGTTCACCCATGCTTGTTTGTGAACGACCTTCAAGTGACTCAGCGACTTGTTCAAGTTCCAACAATCGTTCTGGCTGTTCCTTTGCAAATCGTTTCTTGACCCGCTCTGAGAGTTTCTTCGCTTCAGACTGAGCACTGCGGCGAGTTCCGACGAAGACAAGAACTTGACCACCTTGTTCAATTGTATCCTGAACAACGATCCACGCAGGGTGGCTCAACGGACCCTCGAGATGGCGTGGGGGCGACAAAACATTTTGACTCGAGTCAAGCGAAGATGACTGAATTTTACGAGGTTCCAAATGACGATCGTGTAGTGTAGCGTATTCGAGATCGACAGGACGCCAGTCGGATTGAACCAAGGTAGCGTCAAGCCATTGAGCCAGAATTTCACAGTTTCCGACGGTTGCTGACAATGCAATCAACTGTGCATTTGGTCGCAAGGTTCGCAATCGGGTGAGATTGATCTCAAGCGTCGGCCCACGACTCGCGTCATGCAACAAATGGAATTCATCCGCAACCACAACCGACACGTTGCTCATCAGTTCAGAGCGGCTACGCATCAACGAGTCGAGTTTCTCCGATGTGCAAATCAGGATGTCGGAGTCATCGATGTTCTTCGCTTCAGATGTTGCATCGCCAATGCCAAGTCCGATTTTCAATCCAAGGTGCTGGCCGATTTCCTTCAGCTCCTCGAATTTCTCACTAGCAAGCGCTTTGAGCGGTACGATGTAGACCGCTCGAGAGCCTGGGTTGTGATTGAGCAGTTGATTGAGAATGGCTATGTAAGCAACAAGCGACTTGCCTGATGCAGTTGGAATAGCCAGCAAGATATTGTGTTGATTAAACAAAGGTTCCATCGCTTCAAATTGAGGTGGATGAAGTCGTTCAATACCCCATTCTGATTCGAAAAAATCGATGGCTTTCTTTGGCAAAGAAAGGTTGTGAATCGACCTTTCCTCCTCGCCCATAACCGTAGGTTACGCCAACGGCTGAAAAGGAATGCGCTTCTTCTTGGCTGCCGACACGCCTAAGTCCTTCCAGTCGATACGAAGTTCATGGACGAACAGACTGAACTTCTGATTGAACAACGCCTCTCTGTGTTTTCGGATGAACCTGATCTCAACGATTGGTTCGAGGTGATGTGTGGTGCAGCCATGGCTGTCCTCGGGCTATTCCACCTCGTGACTCCAGGCGAACTTGTCGATCCTGACCTCATGCGCTGGTTTGCAGCCTCAGTCGTTGCTGCAGGCGCCGTATGGGCTGGACATGGTTTGAAAGATATGGCCGTCAAGGAGATGCGCCGCTCTGCTGCAATGATGGAATTGAGTGCATCTTCTTCATCGAGCGGCAGCATTGACCATGGATTGATTCGTGATGTTCTTCTCAACCCAGATGCTTACAAGGAATTCCTCACAAAAGCCTACGAAGAGGCTTGGGATGACGGCATCATCACCGAAGAAGAGTTGGCTGAATTGAAGCAATTCCAGAGTGCTCTGGGCATCAGCGATGAGGAAGCCGAAGATATTTCCAAGAAAGCCAAGAAAGCATCCTCAGAAGAGTGATGTCCAAATTGTGCTGCTCGAAGTGTACGCTTCAGCCAACTGCTTCGCCTTCCTACGTCGCTGCTCTTCATTGACGATGACGGCTAGACAAACAAGGACCGATACGATTGTGACGACTCCTGCGTAAGGGATGATGCCACTGGTTGTTCGTAGTGCATCGAACGAAGGCGTGTCCTCAACATCAAATTGATTCGAATATTGGACCTGGAGGTCCAACAGATCAAGTTCACAATCGCACAATGTTACAGTTATTCGTTCAGGATAGAGCGAAGACTGCAATCGCTTCCAGGATGGATCATCGATACCTGCGGGGCGGGTCGCCCATGTCGGTGACGATAAGGACCCAAACGAAGAGGTCGAAATCATCGCGGTGTCAACATGGTGGATTGAGTTTGATGGTTGCTCATCAACAACAAGCAGTGCTTCCAACATCATCAAATCGAGAAGCAATGCACGAGTTGCGATAATCGAAAATGTGACGATTTGTTCATCGAGACCGTCTATGATTCTCCCCCTGCGAGATTCAGAAATCTGATCGAAGACAAGCTGATCGATTCTGACATCGTCAAGTCCTTCGACGATGAGCTGCCAACGTCCATCTTCTCGTTCGTATGCCGATTCAATGTTCAGCCACAGTCTCAAGTCTTCCCCATCTCGAATACCAAAGGTCGCTCCTACGTGTTCGATCATGGTCGCCTCAGGTGTCGCAGGGCTCGAAACATCCCAGAGCTGTTTGACTCGTTCGTCAAGAAGTTGCTCTAAGGACCACTCCGAGTTGGACTGCGACTCATCGGCCATGGTCCACAGAGGGCTAACAATACCGCTCAAGAAGAGCAATAGAATGGCCGGAACGAAAACAAAAGAACGCAGGCGAGTGGATGTTGTTGAACGATAAAATTGAGCTGCAAAGAAGATGAAGAATCCGATGACTGGGAACAACAACACTCCATTTTGCTGCGACAAATCCTCTGTTTCTCCAGTTGAGAAATCAAAGAACTGGGCCTCATAGGAAACCTTCCCTTCGAATTCGGAAGCATCTGTTGGACCTGAACTCTCTACAGCGTATACACCGCTCCAAATGTAGGGTTGAAACCGATCGATTTGACCATTCAAACAGAAGACATAGTCACCGGGTTTGAGTGCTCGCCAGCGGTAATTGGTAAGGACTTCATCACCTTCTGCTTTGGTGATAACTTCAGGTGCTGCGACTTGCAACCCTCCGGATGTTCTCAAGCGATGGATACCGTTGCTTTGCTGCAATTCAAGCGGTACGTCTTCCCACTGGATAAGAATCCGCATGATTTCGTTCGCTTCAACGTTGAACGACCAACAATCGCTGTCATCTCCTACAAGTGCCCCATAGTGAACATCTTCGAGTGAGGTCGATTTGGGTTGCAGTGCACTCGAAGGTTCGTCCACATCCTTAGCAGCAACGTTTTCTGACCAAGCAATGTCGAGTTTGAGAAACGATGCGCCTCGAAGATGCAACTCCCATGTTGAGGGGCGATCAACGGTGAAAACAATTCGTGCACGAACAGCATCTCCTGGCCACAAAAGACGTCCGTTGTCAAGGTTCAATGCAGTATCTTCCCATCGGTGACCTGTTCCTCCACCGGTACTCGGAAGGGCCGAATCTTCTGATTCGAGGTCCGTAACACTTGAGCCGATGATGAGTTTGACGTCCATTTCTGGAGTGTACACTCCGACAGCATCGCCCTGAACTCGCAAATCGATGAACAACTCATCGAGCGTTTCTGGGAGGACGGCCAACTCTGTTTGTGCAGGTATCATATCAAACTCGATAGCAACGGATTCTGTCATCAGAGGATTGGCTTGGACTGAGCCAGAGATGATTTCTTCTCCGATTGGAACAGGCGTGAGTTGACAATTATCATCCGATTCACAGGAGAAATACAGCGTGCCTCCGTTTTCCTGATCGGTGAGTGAGCCGCCCGCTGGAAGAGCAAGCATGCAAAGAAGAACAACGATGGAAATGCATCCCGTTCTCTTCTTCATAGATTGACCTCGTATGTCCGAGATATGATGACTTGTTTAGTTTGCTTCCTGCGTGTTCATGACGTCGACGAGAATGGTTGAACATGCTCTGCATCGGAACCGCCCGTTCGCTTTTCTTTTTCGTGGATACTTCTTGTCGCAGGTTGTACATGCCCACAACCATGTTGCAGTCCTTTGACGTAGAAATTGTGTAAACTCACGACCACGCTCCGCTCCTTCATGAGGCCACAACTGTTCAAGTCGTCGAAATGCAGCGTCATGGAAACGATTTCCAAGTGCGTGTAAGTACTCATGATACAACACAAATCGAGCATAATCATGCCACGAAGGATCCAACAACATCGGGTGTAAATCGATGGTTTGTACATCCTCGCTTTTCAACTCTGATGCGTTTGCACCACATCGAAATCGAGTCACGCCATGACGTTGCGTCGCATTACGTCGCAAGACTGCTAGAGGAATCGAGTTGAGTGAATTCAAACGAGATTCGTTTTCAATTCCGGTTGTTCTCATTTGTTCAAGAACGTCATCCTTCAATTGGCTGAGGGCAATTGATTGCTCCTTTGATGGTTTTGCCATGCTTGTACCTCAATTCCACCGATGATAAGCAGGGTGACCTTCTTTGACAGCTACAAACAACCCTTTGCCTGTTGCGCAGACCTTGTCATTCGCTTTCAGTTCCATTCGAACATGGACTCTGTCCTCACCGATTTCTTCCGGATATGCTTCAACATGCAATTCAGTTCCAGTTGGTGTTGGTCGTCGCAACGATACTGAGTAAGATGCAGTGACAGTGCATGGTGGTTCATCGAGCCCATGCTCATCCATGAGGGCGATGGCTGCAGCCCAATTCCCATGACAGTCGAGAAGTGTCCCAATGATACCACCATTGACCATGCCTGGAAAGGCGTGATGTTCCTCAGAGGGAGTAAACTTCAACTCCAATCCATCACCTTTGCGATACGAATCGATTCGCA
>CALDQY010000181.1 GCA_937911445.1 uncultured Rhodobiaceae bacterium
ATCTATGGTATTTTCAGAATTGGCGTCGTCTTCTTCTTGGGAATGTTTTGGGATGACTTCATGAATGAATACGTGATTGAATCCATCTTAGCTTTCCTTATTGGAATAAGTTACGTATTTGGAGGCATGATGATCCTCGCTGGATATCGCAATGGCGTCTACCTCGTGCTCGGAACGTTGGTCTTTTCGGGATTGTTATCGTTCGTATACAACGATGAGTGGAGCCCTCTTTCGATTGGATTAGATGGTTTTACCGCCCCAGCATACACCTTTTTCTGCTCAGCATTCTGTATGATTCTTACAGCTCTACCGCTCCTGATTGCTCCATCAGAACTCAAGGGTGGATGGCCAGAAGGTATTCAGCGAATCATCGACAATACGTCCAAGCCGTCGAAGGATTCTGGAAAGAAGAAACTTAGCTGTTCCAACTGCAGCCAATCGCTCCGAGTACCTGCAGGATTCTCTGGAAAGGTCCGATGTCCAAGTTGTGAATCAGTGATCGAAGTTTGATCACTCACTCAGTTGCGGCCGCTTCTTTTGCTGCGCGCTTCTTGCGGTTCTGTCGCTTCTTGTACCAGGGGTAGATGGGCCATTTCGCCAACCCTGTCCACATAACGAAGAAGATGAAGTAAATGGATACGAATTCGTCAATTTCTTCCGACCAAAGGGTGGTCACACCAAACATGCCTTGGTGGTAATAGGCGATTCGTGCGTGGTACACGACCAAAAGCAGTCCAAGCGAGAGGTGAAGATAGCGCCAAATTTTGTTCCAGTTTCTTGCCATTATGGGAGAAAATCACAATCGAGTATTTTTCTATATCTCCAGCAAACCCCATAATCAATCAATATGTAACTCAATTGAATCATTCGGGAATGCGTTTCGCCATCTCCCGTCTTGTCTCTTCAGGATCGATGAACATGGCTCCCAGAATGACAACTGTTTCAAGCAGTGCTGCAATGTAAAACAGAGTAGAGTAATCAAACCGTGCAGCGAGTGGCGCCGTTAATTGATAGCCAATGATAGCGGAGAGATTCATCATGGCCATGTATCCCGTAAATTGCGTACCTCCAACTTCGGTCCATGTTATGCGCATCATGAGCGAATAGATGTTGATGGAAACCATGGCCCATACAAAGGTCTGCAAACTCCACACAGTCATCATGAACAAACCATTGTCCCATAGCGACTCGTTCATGCCCCAAAACGTTGTGATAAGAGCCGTCGAAAAAGCAGCATAGATGATAATGGCCTTGCCACCAAACTGCTTTCCTAACTGGCCTCCAACCATGTAACCGAGCATGGTGACAACGAGAATCACGCCTCCTTTTGTGGCATTGAATTGCTCTTCGGTCCAGCCGAGTTCACGAACGAACAAGAGCGGCAAGATTGGAATCAAAAAGTATGACAGGGAAATAATGAGGCTGAGCAGAACGCCAAGTTGAGCAGATCGGAATGAAAATGCAATTTTGATGTTGTTGAAAATCTCCTTGAAATTCTTCTGTTCGATGGTTTGTTTTTCAACATCTGACTTTGTTGATTCACTCCACGGATACAGTTTCTCACCAGGCCGCTCGGTCATGAACAACGGCACGAGCATGATGACCACAAGGATGGGGATTTGGAGAACAATTGCTCCCTTGATGCCAACGAATCCGATGATTGTACCAAGACCTGCCCCACCTATGATTCCACCAACGGCTTTTGACGTGAACATGTAACTGTTGACCTTTTCAAATTCATGCGGTTCCAAGACATCAACTGCGAGCGCATCGGTACTAACGTCTTGCAGTGCTGTGAAAACGTTGTACACGAGAAACATCACACCGACAACGGTAACGTTGGAGGACATGTTAGGGATGAGGAGCATCGAACTCAGAACAACGATCATTCCACTTTGAGCAATCAAAATCCAAGGCCTACGTTTGCCCATTTCTGGGAATTGGAAGCGATCAATGATTGGCCCCCATAGGAACTTGATCGACCATGGTAACGTACCGAGCGTAAGCAGGAAGGCTAACTGACCAGCCGCAACACCTTCGACTGCAAGATACGTCACAAAGGTGACAGTGATGAATCCCCATGGAATTCCTTGAGCGACATACAATGCACAAAGGGTCAACACACGAGCGCGATAACTTTCTACCAACGTCTTGCCTTCTGAGGAAGATGTTTTCATTTCCACATGAGATTCTTCTTCGAGGATGACGCCGAGGTGATAACGTTCTTTCCTTGAGACGAGGTATCCAAGCACAACGAACATTGCAATAAACCATGGTGCAAACAAAACGATTGACACAGTACCATCTCCGACGGACAATGTAGCGATATCACTGCTTCCTTCAATCGTGACATCGAGAACGAGTAGACTTATTGAACTCGAAACTTGTTCACCGTTGTCCGTATGGCTGCAGAGGTTACCGTTGTAGGCATCAGCATCGACCATGATCGTGAAGTCGTAGATGCCATATGCATCCTGTCCGAAATCGATTTGTCGCAGGATTTCACTATCACTCATGCCCGAAATATTTTCCATTTCGAGCAAGGATTGGTTGTGCCAGGTCAAATTGACAACATGTGAACCTGGGTTGACATCGTTCTGTGTGAGCGTCCAATCGTTTTTGCTCGCTGTTCCATAGATGATATCCTCGACGTTGTCTTCGAGACCCGTACACAATCCGACATTGGGTGATTCATCCTCATTGGGATAATCCAGCACCATCGAAATTCCAACGATGATGCCTCCAGCATTTTGAATATCCTCCTCAACAAGGTCAGAAGAAAGCTGCCAGGAAACGGCTTCCTCATCGGAATAGTACTCCGATTTGGTTTCTAATGGAATCTCTGTCCACTTCACATCGAGCGACCGTGTTGATGCAGTCGCATTGGATTCGCCTTCTCCTAAGCAGCCTGCAAACGGGAGGATGAGTAC
>CALDQY010000182.1 GCA_937911445.1 uncultured Rhodobiaceae bacterium
GCCCTCCAAAGTCCAAGACGCCACAAGTCATTGGAACCTCCGAGATTAGTCGTGGCCAGTATTTCTCTGTCCTCGCCAAGGGTGATGCAGACGACAATGTCGACAGTATCGACACGATGACCTTTGATGTCGAAATTTCAGAGGCTGGAAAGGGTCAATGGACCAGTTCTGTCGTTACCGGTGGAGACAACATTCTCTATCTTGGTTCAGCAAACGAAGGCAGAGAATACTCTGTTCTTCCAACATTGGATATGCCTGCCGGTCTGTACGACCTGCGCTCAAGAGCTGTCGACGCTCGAGGACAGACGTCGGGGTGGTCGATGGCCACTAGCGTATTCGACCTCATGAACGCACCACCATCCATTACGCCAAACCAAGTCAACCCAGTTCCATGCGACATTGCAACAAAGGTCGATTTGACAGGTATCGTCTCCGACCCAGAGACACCACTCTCCGACTTGACCATCACAAGCAGCGATGCTGCCTTCATCGGATGGCACCCTGCTACTACTGAAGTCGAGGTCCGATTTGCCTGGAGCCCAACGCAAGGATGTCCACTCGGACAACAGGGTATCGAGATTTTCATGGATGACGGTGCCAACTACGAAAACGATGGATTGCCATACGGGACGCTTCTTTTCAACGTTCTCGAGAACGGGCAACCTCGCTGGCAAGCATTGCCAACACAAATCGTCGACGAGGCTTCGATGGGCACACTTAGCCTGCTTCCATTCCTCTCCGATACAGACGACACAGGCGCCGATGTCCCTGCTTCGTCGCTCTCACTCGAAATCATCTCGATGACAAACAGCAACGTATTCGATGTCTATCTCGACACAACCAACATTGTCTTTGAAACACTCGATGATGACGTGAACGGCCAAACAACCGTTACCATCCGTGCAAGCGACGGCGAGCAATTCTCTGACCAGACGCTATTGATCAAGGTCAACCCAATCAACGATGCTCCTCGTCTCGACCTCACTGGCCTTGAGATGACGACGCAGAAACTCGGAACCCAACGTGTCATCAATCTGATGGCGTTGCTCACGGACGTCGACAACCCCTCAAATGAAGCATTCATCACAGTCTCTTCCGATGAACAAGGGGCTGCAAAGTACAACCCCATCGATGGAACGATGACCTTGAATTTCCAAACTTCAGGTCTTCACACGGTCACTATGAACACCATCGACCGATACGACAGCAACACTTACACCATCACCGTCGATGTGTTTGATGCTTA
>CALDQY010000183.1 GCA_937911445.1 uncultured Rhodobiaceae bacterium
GATCCACTCAACAACGCCGCTGAAGATGGCAGGACTTCGTGCATCGAGCCACAAATTGCCCGGTATATCGAGCGTAATGAATGTCAACGCTTTGTCGTCTTCATCAAGAACACAATCGTTGTCGTGATCCCAATCAGAGGACAGGGCGCCTTGGTAACAAGGATCGGAAGTAAAGCCTTCTTCAAGAACGTCGTAATCAAGATCATCTCGAGTATCGTTGTCGTCGTCGGTATCGTTGACGTCAGGTCCAGTCGTCAGGTCGTTCGGGTTTGCAAGTGCTTCGCCATTTCCGTAGTCGTCGTGGTCCCATGGATTTGTGGAGTTGCGGTTGAATCGCTCAGGCCAGAGCATGACTTCGTCAATATCATGCATTCCATCTTGATCATCATCCTCGTCGATATCGTCGCGAATACCGTCGTTGTCGTGATCGAATGGTGCTACGAAATCGTATGGAAGAGCACCAAGTTCGACTGTGTTGGAAATGCCGTCGCCGTCCCAATCATCGTCAGCCCAGTTGACGATTCCATCGTTGTCATGGTCCCAAGTGGACTGTTCTTCGCCCCAGAAACAACCAGGGAGCTTCTCTTGGTCACCATCGAGGATACCGTTGTTGTCATCGTCTGGATCTTCACCGTCAGGAACACCGTCGTTGTCGTTGTCAACGTCGTATACCCGCGGTTGTTGCAATCCAAGCGTCATCACACCTCGGTCCCAAACAGCTTGGTAGAAACCGTCTCCGTCCGCGTCAGCGTCGTTTCCGTCATCGTCGTTGTCGACACAATTCGAACCAGAAAAGAAATTCCCGTTGATTTGACCTGTGTCATCGTCAAGGTCGTCATTAGTGTCTACCTCAAAGTAGTCCCACAGGCCGTCATTGTCGTCGTCAACATCGAACCAATCGAATACTGCATCATAGTCATCATCCAAGTCGATTGTATTGTTGAAGAAGTCCCCATCAATATCGCCATCTAGATCGTTCTTCAGAAGATCTGCTCCCAATTCATCAGGGAAGTCGGCTTCAGGACCGTTGTCGGAGTTCCATTGCCAAATGCCTGTCTGCAACCCAAACCATGTTACGAATGCATCACGATTGTTCTGCATTTGAGTAAATGAAATGGCTGAGTCAACAACACCGTCTCCACCGAAATCGTAGTGCCAACATCCTCCTTGAGCTCCAGAAGTACACGACCAGTTTCCTGATTGGCCGCCCGCAGTCGTTCCTTGATCGACAAACGCATCTGGACGGGTTGAATAAGGCGAGCCAAACTGTGCGTTTACTCCATTCAATGGCATTTGATATGCCAAGGCGTAGCTGTAACCACAAACAAATCCGCTGGCAATGTTTCCTGCGGTCCATCCGCAAGTTGTCAGATTGAACGAGCCACCCATCTTGATGTCATCCACGTCCATTATTCCATCGTTTCCTTCGTCTTGATCCCACCAGTCTGGTAGACCGTCAGCATCTTGATCGATGTCTAACCCGTTGATGAGTGAATCACCATCGCTGTCGATGTCCCACTCATTTCCACCGTTGAACGAGGACCACCGTGCGAACAAGAACCAGTAAAATTCAGGAACGTTTCCTGGTGTTGGTGGGTTTGTTGTGCCATCGTATCCGTTGTAATCGAGCATCATATCAGAAAATGGATTGTGCCAAAAGACCATGTTCCAATAATCCGATATATTGTTGGAATATGTCTGGCCGTCTTGACTACCATCGAGAGCACCGAGGTCACCGACTGGGTAGAATGGAGTCTGGAATGCGTCATTGAGATCCGGGTCGACCGCTCCACAGTTTCCATCGTCTGGGTCGTACAGGTCAGAAAGGCCGTCGTTATCATCGTCCCAGTCAATGTCGTTTTCAAGACCGTCTCCGTCAATATCAGAGTCGACGGCATTCGGTCCATCGTCACGATACAACGCACCATTGATAGCGTGGAGGTCTCCGTCGTTATCGAGATCGCAATCCCAATCAATATCGAGAATGTCGATGATTCCATCGTTGTCGTCATCGATGTCTTCCCAGTTGAGGACACCGTCTCCGTCCCAGTCGTTAAATTGGGAGAAAGAGGCTCGACGTGTTTGACATCGTGGATCCGGGTTGACCGGGTTTGGATTAGCTGCTGTTGGGCAGTTCCAACCAATGACGTCTGCTGCCTTGTCGAGTGGGAAACTGTCGTTCTCGTTGTCGATGTTGTCATCGTCAAGGTCGTACTCGAAGTTGGTTGCATCACCGCTGACGAGAACGTTACCAAGGTTGTCCGGGCTTGTTGTACCACCAAGTTCTGGGTCAAGCCAGTCGTAAATTCCGTTGTAGTTTTGATCGAATGGTCGAAGGCGGTCATCGTCGAGGTCCTGGTCGTAATCGATTTCACAATCGAGGCCTGTCTTGCTGTCTGTGTCTCCACCAGGGGTTTGGTAAGGAGCATCGTTTTCGAGCGTATAGTCGCCTAGACCGTCGCCGTTGTTATCGACGTTGACACATGTGTCAGGGATTCCGTCGTTGTCATCGTCCGGGTCAAACATGTCGAGGATACCATCGTTGTCGTCATCGGTATCGGCCGAATCTGGTGTTCCGTCGTTGTCGTTGTCAGGATCAATGAAGTTTGGAATACCATCGCTGTCAAGGTCTCCGTCAACAATGTCTGTGAAGGCTGGTGTACCTTGTGCACCCTGTGCACCTGGCCCTTGTCCATCGGAGCTTACACGAGCAGCTTCCCAAGTAACGTAGTTAACACCGCCAGAGTAATCTCGGTAATCAATGAAATCCCAAACAACGGGGGCATCGAAGAGGTTACCTGCTGCGGCATTGCTGGTTGTGATGGTAGCATCGTAAGGGTGTGAATCATCGACGTCGGCGACGTTGTCGTTGTCATCGTCTGAGTCGAAGTAATCCATCAGGCCATCCGAGTCGTAGTCGCAAGGCCATGTGAATTGGTCGATACGTCCGTCGTTGTCATCGTCTTCATCGAAGCGTCCTGCTCCAGAGCCATCGCTGTCTTCATCGGTAACACCGTCGTTGTCGTGGTCGAATGGGTGTTGGTCTGCAAGATAGAATGCGCCAACTGCAGCGTTCGCCCATGGGTGAACAGTGGTAGAGATGACAAAACGATCGGTCGATACATTTCGAGGATCGAATCCTTGTGCTTCAAGTGCATCGTAATCGATTGGTCCTTCGAGGATACCGTCGTTGTCGTCATCCCAGTCATCAATATCGAGGATACCGTCGTTGTCGTGATCGAATGGATCTGTTCCATAACATCCGTCGAATCGCTCGATTAGATCGTAAATTCCATCGTTATCGTCGTCGAGATCGTAAAGGTCACTGATTCCATCATTGTCGTGGTCGTTTCGGTTGGATTCCTCAACAAGGAAGTTGTTGGATGCCATGACAGCTTCAACAGCGGCTAGATCGCTAATGATACCTGAAGACACACCGATGTCGGCCCACATGATGTCACGTAGAGAGGGGTGGACATCATCGGAATGGAACACGGTGGAACCTTCGTAGTCGCCTTGACCTGCCTGATCCATGGATTGGAGGGCTGGACTGCTTTGCATTGATCGATACTCGACATCGATGGTCGCCTCATCCTGTTCCCATTCGGATGGGACCATCATGGCAAGCGTTGTACTCATGACCATCAAGA
>CALDQY010000184.1 GCA_937911445.1 uncultured Rhodobiaceae bacterium
CGTCTTGTACAATATCGTGCATCTTCGTGTTGTTGTTCCATATGATTTCTTCAAGGCCGCCGGGTGCCTTTCCTGGTCCGTTATCCATCGTTGAATTGAATTGAACCTGCTTCCATACACCGTTTGCTCCACCAGTTTGTTCAAAGGAAACAGAGGTTAGGCCGAATGAGTTTGCACGGTATCCGTTGCCGTCGAAGTTGGTAAAGTTGGTTGGATGGGTTAGGTTACCAAACAATCCGCCATAGAACGAGAACGTTACTGGAGCGTATGGAATCGGGTTTGAATAAATTCCACGTTCGTAATCTGCAGAGTAGTAGGAATAAAATTCCAACCACAACTGTTGTTCATCGCTTCGGAAGTAGTCCCAGTTGTTGCTGCTTGGATCAATGGTCATGTTAGCCTCAACACCGACCAAGTAGTCCGAGGAGGTTGCACCATTGAAGGCGAACATCTCGGTTACAACGGCATAGACCTTGTAGGTCGTGTTGTCTCCAACGATGATGTCTTCAGGATAGAGGAACTGACCAACAGAGAACTGCCCATTTTGGTCGGATAGAATGTTGGTTGTTTCAATAGCTGTTGTCCCGTTGTTGGCCCATTCGATGTGAATCTGAACAGGTAGGCCACTTGCATTCTCACGAAGACCAGAGATTGGATTGATCCACTCAACAACGCCGCTGAAGATGGCAGGACTTCGTGCATCGAGCCACAAATTGCCCGGTATATCGAGCGTAATGAATGTTAACGCTTTATCGTCTTCATCAAGAACACAATCGTTGTCGTGATCCCAATCAGAAGACAAGGCGCCTTGGTAACAAGGGTCGGAAGTAAAGCCTTCTTCAAGAATGTCATAATCAAGATCATCTCGAGTATCGTTGTCGTCGTCGGTATCGTTGACGTCAGGTCCTGTCGTCAGGTCGTTCGGGTTTGCAAGCGCTTCACCGTTGCCGTAATCATCGTGGTCCCAAGGGTTTGTGGAGTTGCGGTTGAATCGCTCAGGCCAGAGCATAACTTCGTCGATATCATGCATTCCATCTTGGTCATCATCCTCGTCAATGTCATCGCGGGTACCGTCGTTATCGTGATCGAATGGTGCTACGAAATCGTATGGCAGAGCGCCAAGTTCAACGGTGTTGGAAATACCATCACCGTCCCAATCATCGTCAGCCCAGTTGACGATTCCATCGTTGTCATGGTCCCAAGTGGACTGTTCTTCACCCCAGAAACAACCAGGGAGCTTCTCTTGGTCACCATCGAGGATACCGTTGTTGTCATCGTCTGGATCTTCACCGTCAG
>CALDQY010000185.1 GCA_937911445.1 uncultured Rhodobiaceae bacterium
CTCACTTCGCCATTTTCTCGAAGATGGAAGGCAACCTCAGAGGCTCCAAGCTCATCGTAAGTAGTTCCTACGAGATAGATGCGCTCACCATGATGTTTGAAGTTCGATGTTGCTGTTTTACGAACATCTGGTTGATTCCCAAATAATGAAAATAGCATGGTAGGTGGAATGGAAATCTTGTTTGGCCACACACCGTAATCGTTCTTCATGGAATCTTTACCTGAAACACAAGGAAGCCGATAAGCCCGGCACACACGCTCAAGTTCTCGATTCGCTCGAACGAGTTGTGCAAGTTTGAATTTTCCATCTGGTGTCTTCTCCGATTCAATGGGGTCTGGCCAGCAGAAATTATCCAATCCTGCCATCTTGTCAATATCAACGCCAACACATACAGCGTTACGAACTGCTTCATCAATTGATGCTGCGACCATTGCTCCTGCATCAATGTCAGAATATCGCGGCGCAATTCCGCATGATACGACGAGGCCTTGTGAATCACCATGGATTGGAGCGATAAGGCCAGCATCCCCTGGACCGTCACGCTCAACACCGACGAAGGGTTTCACAACTGTCTGGGCGATAACTTCGTGATCGTATTGCCGAACCCAAGTTTCCTTTGATGCGATGTTGGGTCGTGCAAGCATGTCCATCAAGAGTTTGTTCTGATCCAGCCCAGTTGGTGCACTGAACAATTCATGTTGTGGCGGAACCCATTCGGACTCGAGTTCGAGTTGGGGGACGCCATCATGGAGGAAAGTAATCGGAAGGTACGCAACTGTTTCTTCTCCATGCTTAACGTGGAAATAGCCCGTATCAGTGAACGTAGCAACTTGCGTAGCTTCAACTTCATGGAGGTTTGCGAGTGCTTCGAATGCGTCTTTGTCTTTGGGAGAAACGGCTACAGTCATTCGCTCTTGCGATTCAGAGACAAGGATTTCCCAAGATGAGAGGCCTTGTTGCTTCAGTGGTACTTTACCGAGATCGATTTCACAACCATTCGTGTATTCTGCCATTTCTCCAATCGACGAAGAGAGGCCCCCTGCTCCGTTGTCGGTTGTGCATGTAATGAGGCAAGCATCTCGGGCCTCGAGAAGCATGTCCATCATTTTCTTCTGAGTAATTGGGTCTCCAATTTGAACGGCGCTTGAGGGAGACTCATCCGTTAGCTCAAGTGATGAAAACGTTGCACCATGGATGCCATCTGAACCAACCCGCCCTCCAACCATGTAGACCAAATCACCAGGGGTTGGATTCTTTTCATGGGATTCACGACCATCTGCTAATCGACGTGGCATGAGACCGACTGTCCCACAGTAGACCAATGGCTTCCCAATGTAGCGCTCATCGAAAACAATTGATCCATTGATCGTGGGAATTCCAGATTCATTACCCCCGACACGTACACCAGCATGTACGCCTCGAAGAACACGTGAAGGGTGAAAGAGGGTTGA
>CALDQY010000186.1 GCA_937911445.1 uncultured Rhodobiaceae bacterium
GATTGGTTGGGTACTGGACGCCATCGAGAAGCCAAATAGACCCGCCTCGTTGAAACACTTCTTCCAGCGTACCATGAGGTTCTCTTGCTAGGAGAGCTAAAGCATCCGTGTTGCCAGTGACAGACATTCTCCAGAGATCGTTGGTTGATCCTTCCTCAAGGGGAATGCCTTGTCGTTCGCATTCTTGTCGCAGCGATTCAGTGTTCATTTCTCGATCGACAAGAACGAGTCGAATGTCATGGTCCGTCTGGAGCATGGAAAGGATTGTTTCCGAACCTTGCACCTGATGGGCCATGTTTTACGGCCAGAGGTTGTGATGTTTGATGTTAATGGGGGAATCACAGAGGGGTCTTGATTCCAATAGCGCGTGCAATGCACCAGCCTTTGCGTGCTTCAAAGATGGCGAAGGCGCCGCCGAAGATGCTGCCTGCTACAGCGAGCCATCCCAATGTTGCTGGAATGACGCTGAGATAGGTCAAGAGAGCGAGGATGATTCCGAAGACAATCGCTACAATGCCCGTGTAGAGTCTTGCGAGTCGCCCTTTCTTGTCGATGTTGCACTCCATGAATCTTTTCTTGAGCGCTGGATATTTGAAGGCGTGTTTGCAATGAAACGCATATTTTGAAATGGGAAAGCCCGTCATTCGGAGCATGGGAAAGAAGCACAGTCGACGATTCCTCGCCACAGTTGAACAGTCTCGAGCTGCGATTCAGGAATGCGATATTAATGAATTTTCATCGATGCTGAACGATGGCGAAGACATTGTCGTTATCGACGTACGAGAGCAGCATGAATACGATGCTGGCTGTTTCAAAGGAGCACTCCATCTCAGCAAAGGCGTCATCGAACGTGACATCGAAAAACATCCCATTACCGAAGATGCTCGAATCGTCTTGTATTGTGGAGGCGGTTTCCGCTCCGCCATTGCAGCGGAATCCCTGACTCGAATGGGCTTCAGCAACGTGTACTCGCTTTGGGGTGGCTGGAGAAGCCTTGTTGCCGCAGGTCTTGCATCTCCAAATCAATAGACTATGAGGGAACCTATAGTTTCGACAAAAAGAACAGATATCTCAGAGGACAATCCCAGTCCATGGATCCGATAACGACCCTTGGCATGATGATTCTCGTACCTATGACCGTCTGGTCAGTATACGCCTTACTGTTTCACTTGGGAGTCTCTGAAACCTTCAAGTGATTTGCGCCTTTTCGTGAACCGTTCGTAATGGACAGACTCATAAAGGGGTTCAAAGTCGGCAAGTTGCTCCCATTGAGGTGTTACCATGGCAAAAGGACTCCACCACTACGTTCGTGAAACTTGGAAGAAGCCAAAAGAGGCTCTCCCGCACATGTTCCGACAGACGCGAATGGCACAATGGCGCCGTGAGCCTGTTAACTGCCGAATCGAGCGTCCAACACGTCTCGATGCTGCTCGCCGCTTGGGATACAAGGCCAAGCAAGGTGTTGTCCTCATCCGTACCCGTGTCCGCCGTGGTGGACTCCGCAAGGGTAAGATTCACATGAAGCGTAAGCCATCCAAGGCTGGTATCTCCAAGATTACCATGGCCAAGAACACCCAGCGCATTGCTGAGGAGCGTGTTGCACGCCACTTCCCAAATCTCGAGGTTCTCAACTCATACTGGGTTGGCGAAGATGGAAAGCACAAGTTCTTCGAAGTTATCATGATCGACACACACCACCCTGCCATCATCAACGACAAGCAGCTCGGTGTCTTCTGCCAAGCCAACGGAAACAACAGCCACCGAGGCCGTGCGTACCGTGGTAAGACCTCCGCTGGAAAGCGTGGACGTGGTCTCTTCAACAAGGGTAAGGGTGCAGAAAAGCTTCGACCTTCTCTTAAGGCCAACCTCAACCGTGGTAAGTGAAATCAAGCGTTTGTTTGATGTTCTTGTTCATCTTGCCTATACCAAGGAGGGCAACCTATGAGCAAAGGTGAGCGAAATTTGTCGCAACTATCTGGACTCCAGGTCTACCTTCCAAACGGCCGATTGCTCGGCGTTGTTCACGATGCAGTTGTTGAGCATGCAAGCCTTTCCTGCAC
>CALDQY010000187.1 GCA_937911445.1 uncultured Rhodobiaceae bacterium
AGGTCTGAAACTGTATCCATAATCCCAAAGAAAGCGTTGCGCAACTCGATCCCATCGGCTTTCTCGAACGTCCAATTTGACAAACCTGCTTGCTTGAACAAGGCTTTGACCATGTCCTCATCGATCCATTCTCCTTGAGGTGGGGCCAAAACAGCAACACCATGCTCGATACCAGCGCTAGCGAAAGCAACCAAGGCTTCTCCAAGTGTTGCATCAACTGCGGTGACTTCGATAAGTCCCGCTCGTGCTGCAGACAATGCATTGAGCAAGGGGCGTAGGCGTTCAGGATATTTTGCCGGACGAATCAAAGAAAGGATACGAGCTTGGCCATCGACCGTTTCTTTGTGGACGTAGGTATGAACGTCACGCTGGTCGGTAGGTTTTGCGAGTTCTCTTGCGAGGTCATCACCACCGACCATTGCAATGTTCAAAACGGGCATGTTCGTGCCCACCAAGCATTCTTTCATCAATGCTCTTATGCGGATTTCCGTTTGGAGAGCATATTGTTGCGAATCTCCTCTGCTATGGTCCATTCTTTCTTTTCCTCATCGCTCATTGGCTCCAACTGTGGAATAGGGATTGGGCGCATCATGGAATCGATAGCGACCATGAAGAAATAGCCCTCGCAGATGACTCGCGTTTCCCAATCGGATTTTGTCATGGCACAAGCGGTGACCTTCACGCCTGCAGTATGCGTACTTGTGAACACAACCCGTCCTGTGACTTCGATCAAATCGCCTTGCCGAGCAGGAGCCTTGAAGGTCAGCGTGTCAATGGAAATGGTGACGAACTCACGATGTGCAAATTTGGAGCAAGCGATACCTGCTGCTTTGTCCATGACTGAGAGTAGTCGCCCTCCAAACAGTGTATCGTAGGAATTCGTGTCTTGAGGAAACACTTCTTCAATCAGCGTAACCGGTTCGGTTGAGAATGGTTTCATGGTTGCCGCACGTCTCCATATGATATGAACCCTTAGCGTCAAAAGGGGCAATGGTCGCTTATTTTTTGGCATTTGGACTATACAGGAGAAGGACGACAGAGCGACGAAGTTTTAGTCCAGTGTTGATACGCAAGGTCTAGGTGACACCATGGCCAACGAAAACCGACGAACAAAAATTGCGCTTTTCCTCGTAATGTTGATGGTTTTGACCCCTCTTGCAAGCGGGGCGAACATCTCCAATTTCAGCTCAGGTTCGAGCGAAGTGGATATTCTGCTCAACGATGCAACAACGTATTCTGATAACGTCGATGGATCCGTTGATTTGCCTCTGGGCGAATCGATTACGTCTGCAAGCATGGCGGTTGGTTCAGACCCTGCAGTTCATGGTGCTCACACTCGAATTGACATCGAAACTATGCCTCGTGTTTGGAATCCAAACTACAACGGACAGACCACATCGTTCTCAAAAGCAGAGGACTTCCAATTCGAAGACGGTTCTGTTTCGACTCCTGTTTCACTGAAGGCTGAAGGAATCCTCACGGATTTTGAGAGCGACATGGCTGGCTTCATGGATGCCACTTCCCCACCACTCAGTTCAGGCGCACCTTGGTCCCATGGTTCCCTCTTTGGTGGCGCTATTCTCCCCGCAAACTGTGCTTCTGGTGACGACTGCTGGGGGACAGGCCTGTATGACAACGATTACACGGATGACAACGGAAACATCGCGTTCAAGGAAGTTCTCAACTCTCCAACACTCGATTTGTCCAGTGCTGGTATCAAAGACCCGTCCGTCTACTTCGATTCATTCCACCAACTGATGACTCATGCAACATCAGGAACGAACCCTAGTTTCCGTTACCCTGACTGCGCGTACATTGAAATGCGTTCCTCCCCAACAGCGTTCTTCGACCCAAACGTTTCACCTTGGGGCCACATTGACATCGACATTCAGAATTCAACAGGTCTCTCCTTTGGCTCTGGATATTACCAAGTCGGCAATCAGGGTTCAAACAGCAAGATCGATGGCCGATGCAACGGTGTATCGTTCAACGACTATGCGCTCGGTGGAACATCAATCTCTGCCTTTAACCCGACTGGATGGGCCAACATCAAAATTGACCTTTCGGATTACGGAGGCAACTACATCGAACTTCGCTTTGTCTTGGAATACAACGATGTCGCTGCTCAGAGCGGTTATTCGATCTACAACACGACCTCCATGCCAGGATGGTACATCGACAACTTCCGCTTCGGAAGTACCCTGCCACAATCAGGTTGGATGGGTGTTCGTGGCATCCTACCGAATGTCCAAGGCGGCGAAAACCATCCAAACGGCTACGGAATTCTGGCCATTGAAGCCGAGACAACCTCGACGGCTGTTTTATCCGTTGATGTCCTCGACTCCTTAACTGGACAAGTGGTCATGGACGACGATGGTAACAGCATGAGTGGGTTGGTTGGACAAATCCACGAGTTGTGGGGCATCAATTCCTCGACCTATCCAACCGTTGACTTCCGATTCAACTTCGATTCGGGTCCAGATCAACTCTCTACGCCAACCCTCCACGGCTTCTCCATTGGAACTCGAGTGGGCACTGGATTTAATCAGAGCATCATCTCGCCGAATCCACCAGAAAACGGAATATGGGCCTCACAAGGTCTTGGCGATTTGATGATGTACAATCCACAGATTGCCGACCATTCTTACTCACCTGCAATGGAACGATCACACTTCAGTTATCCGATAGCATCGATTACACCGATGATTCAAGACGATTGTACCGAATCTCCAGAAATTTCCGTTTCCATCAATGGCTACGATGTCATGATGCAAGATGGTGTGAAGTACACGCTTGGTGAAACAGCCGGCATGCCTGATTCAGCCTTCGGTTTCACATCGATTCTTTCATACCAGAACCCGTGCAACGTTGCAGGAATGTGGTTCGATATGGAATTCGCCCACCATGCAGAACAAATCGAAATCGACGTCGCCGATGACGGAGACGTCGAGTATGCTTTTACGGAGCCAGCCTTTGACATGTTTGGCCGCCAAACGATGTTTATCAGTTCAAAGGATGCGAACAACGTACACTACGGCACAAAAACACGCACCTTGACGCTTGGCCTCTCTGGATCCGTCGACGGGGGAGAATTCATGCTCCCTGCAGGCTCGACCATCTTCGCTGCAGAAGTCGGATTCGACAACAACCAGATTATCTCAACAACCAATACCAACGAAGGATTCACTTGGAAACTCATGTCTGGATTGGAAGAGGTCGCATTGGGTGATATCGGAAACATGACTCGAGGTGCTCAGGAGATGTATCCGGAGGAGATGAACCTCACATCTGCGATCAATACGCTCATGCAGAGCAGTCTTACACCAACCGCACACATTGATGCCAATGGAAATGGGTGGAAGAAATTCCGATTCAGCATTGAAAGCCTGAACGCGACCAGTGGCGCAACCATCGATTTAGTTGGACTTGACGTTGTCTACGATGTCACGCACTATCTCTCAACAGCCAATGACTTTGCTGAAGAACTCGCACAAGGTGTCGCACTCTCAACATCCACTGTTGGATATGCAACCGTTCCAATCGCAGTGCATGCTGCAAGCGGAGGCGGTGTTTCCTTCTCTAGTCTCTCCGTTTCAACCTCTCCGGGATACACCACAACTGCGTCCTTGATTGGAAACCCAATTGGTCTCTACCCGAACGGAGAAATCTACGAGATTGTTTCTTCGCACACTGTTTCTTCACTCACAGGGTCGAGCTTCCAAGAGGCCTCCCTCATCTTCGAATCGGAGACTGGAATGATTGAACTCTCCTACTCGGATTTGAACGGATTTACTGAAGTGGAGAATTCTAACGGTTACATCACCCTGCAAGCTTCTTCGGCTGCAGACATCACCGAAGGTAAGGAAATCACCTGGCGATTCACCGTCAACAACGTTTGGGAAGACACACAGGTGGTTCGAATCTATGCTGGCCAAACTGCTGCCAATGGCGTCAATGGTTTGCCGGATGCTATCGTCCTCGCTCCAGTAGGCGGGAACGCTGTTGAGAATGATGCTGGTGTTACAGCATTCAACGTCATCAACGAAGAGGGCGTTTCTCAAGATCTTGATGCAGGAAACACGAACCGCTACGTTCGAATGACCGGGAGCGTACGACTCGAGGCACTCGATGTTGCTCCTGATCCATTGAGTTACTTCACTGTAGTGGAAGAGCGAAGCATCAACAGCTCTGGAGAGGAGCCAGTCTTTGAGTGGACTGAAATCGACAACCAAACCGGTACAATCGGCGGCGATTTCGATTACACAATGGACTTGGGTCCAACCACCGCAGGTGAGCATTTCTATCGATTCCGAATGACCGGATACGAAGGCGGCGACACAGTCTGTCCGACCAGTGTCTATCGCCCAGACAGCGATTGCGCTATCCCATTCAACCTCACCATCGATCAGTTTGCACCAGAGCTTGTTTCAGTGAAGGTTCTGAACGGACAAGTCGATCCAAATTACGAATCCAATTGGCGCAGTCTTGTCGACGATACGTGGGTCATCCCATCCAACAATCAATACATCAAGGTCGGAGTGACGGATTTCCAAGACTTGCCAGCAACGATCGATCTCTACTATTGGGTCGAGTACCAACACGATGCAAACAACGACGGTGTTGCTGATGAAGGGGAATACGCCATGGTTGCTTTGACGGGTGACGGTGAATACCCAACTGCAAACTACACGGGCAATTACAACGACTTGGCCAACCAAGAGAAAGACCCCGTAGGCCGTGTGAGTATGTATCTGGAAGGCTATGACCTTGCTGGAAACGCCATCGATGGAGGTTCATTTGGAATCTTCAACGATGAGGTTACCTACGCGTCGATGCCATCTCGTTCTCCAGAAATTCTCAAGTTTAACATCGAGAATTCTGCAGGACGCCCACTGCTTAATTCGAACCACCCGTCCTATGAAGGTGACTGGAACCAAACCATGTATGCCGGAAACGAGTACCACCTCATCGTTGAGGCGGAAGATCGCAACGGTTGGAGAGACATCGACTACATTCAGGTCGATTTGACCAACGACCGAGACGATCTCACACTCTATTACTTCCCACGAAATGAAACAGCATGGACAGATAGCCCGCACATTACCATCGTTCCTGAAGGAGAAGACTCGGATGGCCCTCAATTGCTGCGAATGGACGGCGATTATCTCGTCAACCCGTTCACGGATGAGTTCTATCTCGATCTTCCTATCCGTATCAATTGGGGAATTGTTGGACTGCAAAGCCTTGCATCCCCAGTCATTTCGATTGCTGATTTGGATGGAAACGACAAGCGCAAGATTGTCGGTTCAACCACTGAAATCACACAATGGTACTACTCGGACGGAATCCGACTTGATGTCCGCACAGATGCTGTGAACGATTTGATGATTACACCATACTTCAGTGACGTAAGCGAACCGTTCACGTCCGATGTTCGTGAAGGATACGTCTACCCTGGCGACACAGTCGCATTCGAAGGACAATTTGCGTACATCGACGGACTTCTCGACAGTGTCTACATCCTGCCTGAAATGGAACTCACATTGGAAGTCACCCGTCTTGAGGCTCAGTCAAGCAGTACTGGCGGTGTTCAATACTTCGCTTACGGGGCTGGTGGTGCGGATGGTACCAAACAAGACGGTCAACCGACCTACCACACGTTCAAGGGTGGTGCGTTCAACATCAACATTACCGCACCAACCTCGACGAACGAATACACTTACCAGTTCAAACTGGTCAATCTCCCTGATGGAGCTGTCGATACAACCGAAGCATTCTGTGCAACATCGACCTCGTTCGGTTGTGGTGAATTCGTTGTCAAGGTTGACGCTAATGCGCCGTCTGTCAAATCCAACACTTGGACCGCACGAGACGAAGCAGGTACGGTTCTCGAAGAATCCGTCTCCACCTCGAACTTCCGTTGCATCGACATCTCGTTGCAAATTGAAGAGAAGGAAGCGTTGTTCCAAGGTGATGTATCTGTTGCATGGAAGTTTTATGTTGACCCGACCAACGATGTAACGTGGCCATTCTACGGACAAATCCACGGAATCGATCCACTCACTGCACCGCTTTCGTTGACGCCTGTTGCAGGTGGATACGCTGCGAGTGCAGAATGTGTTGACCTGTGGCCATCCATCGACCAAGAATTGCCAACGCAAGAGCAAATCAACAACATCGAAGTTGTCTTCTGGGTTGTTGGTGCTGATTCAGCAGGATCTCCAGTCCTCGGTGGCGGTCCAACCGGCGATGGTTCCGTTGCACCAATCTATTCTGGTGAAGCTCGATACAATTCCCTGTACAACTTCATCTACGAAGAGGCAAGTTACTCTGTCAAGGAAATCGACCTTTTGCCACGTTCGCCTGAAGTTGGTGATTCGATGACGCTAACCATCGAAGTGGTCAACACTGGTTCAAAGGCAGGCGAGGCGACCTTGCGAATCCAATCGGTCGTTGATGGTGGAATCCCAGTGACTGAGACGACGGTGACATCGACGCTTATCGAAATCGATGGTGAAGTCGATGTCGAAGTAACGCTGGAGTCATTCGTCAATCCAACCACTGGAATGTACTATCTCGTCTTTGATGATGTCACGGGAGAATTGCTGTACAACGGTTCGAGCAGTGGTGACAGTTTCAACGTGAAGATTGCGAGTGAAAGCGATGATTCTGGAATGTTGATGTTGATCATCGTCATTCTCATCGGCCTGATCCTTGTCATGGGTATCGTTGGTTTGGTTGTCATGCGACGTGGCAACAACAACACAGACGACTATCTCTACGAGGATGAAGAGGACTCGAAGGCATATGCCTCACTTCCTGGTCAATACGAGCAACCTGCATCAACACCTGCGGACGTCAGTCCTGAGATGGCTGAAGCCATGCAGAAGTTCCCGCAGTGGTCGCAAGAAGAGATTCAAGGTTACTTCGACCAAGGTTGGGACATCAACTCCTTGCAAGACTGGTTGAACAACCAGTGAAGGACGTGGCCACTTGAGTGTGGAATTGTCCTGGGAAGACATCGTCTGGGATGACCCAGATGGAGGCCGTATTGTCTTGCACGGGGTCCTTCCTACAACGGTTCATCCACAATCGCTGAGGCCACGAATCGAATGGCATGCTCTGGCACTGCTCGAAGGTCCTGAAATCGAGGATGTTTGGCAACTTGAAGAAGCTTCTGAAAAAGATTCACCCGGCATCAACCTCGCTTCCGCACTTTTGGGTGGAGGCCTCGATTCTGCTCTGATTGAAGATTTGACGCAACTGGATGAAATTCAAACAGGACGTTTCCCAGATCCTGAACCTCGACGATTGCATCGACTCGCCCTACGCCACGAACGTCCTGTGTATTGCATCGAACCTACGCTTGACGATGAGGCATGGGAAGAGCAGCGGACACAGGAAGCGAAGGTCTCGACACATTGGAGAAAACTGCTTTCGATGGTTCGCATTGGAAAGAAGTGGAGAAAAGCAGTGAAGCTACGTATCTTCGATGCGGTACCTCCTCCAAAAAATGTGCCGAAAGATATGGCAACCGCATCCGTTCTTTCAGCGGCATGGTGGGATTTGACAGAATCACGGATCAACACATCTCTTTCGAAAGCACGGGATGAGCGATTTGCGCAGCGACTTCGAGGGGCTCTTGCTGCAGAGAGGGCAAAGCATGGCGATCAAGCAACCATTCTCCTCCCAATGCTTCAGACATGGCGTCCTGCCATTCTTGCAATGCTCAATTCAAATCCCCAACCAGAGGAGATTATTTCATCAACAGGCCCATCGGAACAACTGGAGGAGGAAGAATGAGCGGCAACATCGACGTAACGGTTGAAAACCAACTCGTTCGTTTCGTCGCCCCTGAACCCATTGACGGCGACGCTGTCGTTGAACATCTCCAAGGCCAGCGTGTTGGAAAGATGGTCATCAAAGCGCTTCGCAGACCTCGGGCAACACTCGTCATCGATCCTGAGGGGCGCATCACCGTCCACGGAACCCACCGTATCGAAGCAGCGAGAGATGCTGCAAAGGAACTCCTGCTTCGACTTGGCAAGGACGACACTGGTCTCAAAACAGAGTACGGGCCGATTATTGCTTCGTTCTACTTTAACACGCCAATCAAAGTTCAATCCATTACCGGGTCACTCGGAGCAGGAGAAGGTCGTTACGATGACCGACTTGATTGTGGGATCATTCATGACGAACGCCATGACCTCGTTCTCCATGTTTGGGAAAACGGTCGATGTGTCGTTACCGATGGGCGTCATCCAAAGATGGTGGCCATGGCTGCTGTTTATTGGCAATCCAAATTCAAGGAATTAGGTATATCCAGTTTTTGAGGAATCGGCATGGTTGATGCTCAACGGCCTTGGAAAGGACCGGTTCTCGACAACCATTTTCACCTCAACCGTAACGGACGCTTCCTTGATGCTGCTAAGGATTTCAAGAACGTTGGTGGTACGCATCTCGTTCTCGTTCATTGTCCCGATTTCGCTTCACCTCCGACCTCGTTGAGCGAGCACAGAGAAACGTATGCTGACACCATTGCTATGGCGCATGAGGTTCGAAAGGAACACGATCTTCACGTCCGTGTTGTTCTCGGTCCACACCCAGCAGCCTTTGCTCATCAATTCATCAAATGGATGGAAGAGGATGGAGACAAAGGAATCGAGCGCGCATGTGAAAACTATCGCAATAGCATAGATGCGGCGCTCGAGTTCGTCCAAGAAGGTCAAGCCCATGCTATCGGTGAAGTCGGCCGGCCCCACTGGGATGTGTCCGATGAGGTTTGGGACTTATCCAATTTGTTGCTTGAAGAAACGATGACCTTGGCTGCACGTGAAGGAATACCCTTGCAACTCCATGTTGAGGGCGAATTGGAGTCGACCTATCGCGACCTGTCTGAGATGGCATCAAGAGCCAACCTACCGACTCATCGGCTGATTCGACATTATTCTCCTCCGCAAATCGATGAATCCATTACGCGTGGCTTAACATCAAGCGTACTTGTCGGAAAAGGTGCTCTCGATCCGTTGCTTGCGAGTTACGAGAACAACAAAACTGGCTTTATGCTTGAGACAGACTACATGGACGACCCACGTCGTCCAGGAGCTGTTTTGGGACCCAAGACTGTTCCCAAGAGAACACAGCAATTGATTGAAGCGGGCATGGATGAAGAGATGCTTTGGAAATGCCATGTCGATGTGCCAAATTCGCTCTATGGTGATGCTGAAGATTGACTTTGCTGGTTGAAGATTCATCCATCACATTCATGAAACTCTTCGACTTCGTGTTGACATGGCAGGCAAGGAACGAGCGTTGGCTACCTTGTTTGGGCTTCTTCTAATTGCGAGTCTTCTACCAATGCCATCAGCTGCTCAAGGAGTTGTGGGAAGCATTTCGCTCGAATGTGGAGATGACCCAGAACTACAAGTGAAACCTGGTGAATATGAAGATTCAGTCGTTGAATGTATAGTCACGAATGATGGAGCGGTTCTCGCTGAAAATGTCCAGATCACTGAAGAGTGGGATGGCGTTTATGTGAACATGATGATTTCAGAAGACTCCTTTACCATCGAAGCAGGTGAGTCTGAAACATTCACTGTAACCTTCTCCTGCGATGAACGAACGGATGCATCAATCGAATACGAATTCACCATCACTGCAACGGTCACTGCTTGGGGGCCTATACCCGTTGAAGGGACGCCGCTTTCTCAAGTTGCGAACCACACAGGTGATGTCACCATTAAGGAATACGGTTTCGTAACGCTCGATATTCCTGACACGTCTTCACGAACCATGCAAACAAGTGATGAGTTGTCCATTACCTTCCAAGTTGATAACGACGGCAATGCCGACGATACCATCGAGATTCGAATCATCAACGCCAACGAACTTGAACAACTCGGCTTCACATTGCAAAGTGGAGATTTCATCGTTGCACGAGATGTTCAATCGGGAGGCGTCTCTGAACAACTTGAGTTCATCATTCGTGCTCCGAGCGAGGCCGATGCAGAGATTCGAAACGTCATCACAATTGAAGCAACTAGCACACTTGATGACTCAAAAGACATGGTCGATTTCGACCTCATTGTTGAAGCACAGGAAGAATCCGGCGGTCTAGGGTCCGGGCTCTCTGAAGTAAGCACAGATGATCTCGCCCTGTATGGTGCCATCGGAGGAGGCGTTCTCTTCCTCATTTTCCTTCTCGTGATCATTGGACGTGTTTCCAAGCGCTCCTCAAAAGGCAAAGTTGCTACAGATGCTCCAACCGAACCACCGATTGAAATTGATGATGATGACGAATTCGACCTCGACCTTGATTTTGACTTGGATTTGGACGACGACGAATTCCTCTCGGATGATTTCGATTCGATGCTTGACGATTTGTGACGCCGTCCGCTGATTTTCAAACCTCTTGGAAGCCATGTTTTTCCTTCAAAAGAAGGGGAATACTCAAAGACGTGGTGTGCTCGGTAACACCTGCGAAATGAGGGGTGCGGATGCTAGGTTTACAAGGAAAAACCGCTGTCGTGTTTGGAGTTGCAAGTGAAGATTCGATTGCATGGGCCATTTGCCAACAACTCGCTGAGGCAGGTGCAGACTTGTTCTTGGGCTATCAAAAGCGCTTCATGTCTCGCGTTTTCCAACTGAAAGACAAACTTCCTGCGATCAAAGGATTCTATCCACTCGATGTTGCTCAAGACGATACGACTCGAGAGTTCTTCGATGAGTTCTCGAAAGAGCATCCTGGAAGAACAATCGACGTTCTCGTTCATGCGATAGGCTTCGCTCCGCGAAGTTGCTTCGATCGACCCATTCTGTTCGTCGAAGATGCTGACATCAATACGGCGATGACCATTTCCGCGAACTCTTTGCAACGCTGTCTGAAGTTTGCTATGCCTCATCTCAGTGAAGGCTCCTCAACCATTACACTCACGTACGCAGCTTCGACTCGATTCGTTCCATCGTACGGAATCATGTCCATGGCAAAAGCAGCGCTTGAGTGTTGGACGCGTGAACTTGCTTGTCATTTGGGACCTCACGGTCATCGAGTCAACAGCATCTCTTCAGGACCTATTCGAACCATCGCAGCATCAGGAATTCCAGGCTTCGAACGCATTCTCGACCACGTCGAGGCCAATGCTCCATTGCGACGGAACGTCAATCAAAACGATGTAGCAGGAACGACCTTGTGGCTTGCAAGCCCGCTCTCTGCTGGCGTAACAGGACAATGCATCCATGTCGATGCAGGCTATTCCATCACCATGGTGCCACAGAGCATCATGGACGTATGAGGTGAACACATGACCATCACAACCGATGACGGAAAACCATGCGAAGGACTCGAACAGGGTCCGTTTGAACCCATTGCAGTCATCGGTGTTGCTGCGATGATGCCTGATGCAAACGATCTGGAAGCATTCTGGCAGAACATCATCGATTCACATGTGAGCATCAAGGAAATCAAAGAAGGGCGATGGCCTGGTCCTGTCAACCATTTCTGGACAGAAGGCAAACCAGGTGATATCGCACAAGGGTACACATATGCAAAGATTGGAGCATTTGTCGAAGATTATGAATTTGACTGGCGTCGATGGCGTCAACCTCCCGGGACAATCCCTCAAATCGACCCATGCCAATTGTGGGCTGTTTCGGTCTCTGCAAAAGCGATTGAACAAGCCGGGTACGGTGAAGGAGAGAAGGAATTCCCTCGCGAGCGTGCTGGTGTGGTTTTTGCGAACGCACTTGGAGGCGAGAACAGAAACATGTCCAACATTCGCGTTTGGTCAAACCACACCTCTGAGCTTGCCCAACAGCACGGATTGCCCGCCTCATCAAAAGAGGCATTCATGGATGCCATGAACGAACACTCTCCAAAAGTCGACGAAGACACCATGCCGGGTGAACTCGCAAACGTTGTATCTGGACGCGTTGCAAACTTGTTGGATCTGCAAGGACCAAATCATGCGATGGATGCAGCCTGTGCATCCTCAATGGCAGCAGTCATGGATGCATGTCGACTTCTCCAAACACGACAGGCCGATGTCATGCTTGCTGGAGCAACCGATCGGACAATGGATCCAGCAACGTATGCGAAGTTCAGCGCTATTGGGGCACTCTCTCCAACACATTCGACTCCATTCGATGCTCGTGCAAATGGGTTTGTCATGGGTGAAGGTGCTGGTGTCATGGTGCTCAAGCGTCTTAGCGATGCTATCGCAGATGATGATACCATCCATGCAGTCATTCGTGGCATAGGTGGTTCAAGCGACGGCCGTGGTAAAGGAATCACAGCACCGAGCCAACGTGGCCAGATTCAAGCCATTGCTCGCGCTTACAATCAAGCAGGTTACCCAGCATCATCGGTTGAATTGGTCGAGGCACATGGAACTTCCACAAAGGTGGGCGATGCTACAGAACTGTCCACCTTGACTCGGCTATGGACCGATGTTGCATCGGGCGACAACGTAGCCGTTGGCTCAATCAAGTCGCAAATAGGTCACCTCAAAGCTGCAGCAGGAATTGCAGGAATCATCAAATCGGTCATGGCACTTCATCACCGAACCATCCCACCTTCAGCAGGATTTGAAACGCCGAATCCGACAGTTGATTGGGCGAATATTCCATTCTTTGTACCAACTTCGCCATTGGAGTGGCCTGAACCCGAATCGCATCCGCGTCGAGCTGGAGTATCCGCCTTCGGATTTGGCGGAACAAACTTCCACATTGCTCTGGAAGGATACAAACCGGACTATCATCGAAGCATGGCCGAAGATTGGCAACAACGATGGAAGGCTTATGCAAAGTCACCAACAGTTTCTGCACCATCGATCCTTGATGTAACTGCAACAGCAACCATGACGCATGAGCAACTCAAGGCCATTGAAGGAGGCGTACTGCTTCTCTCAGGTTCTTCCATTGAAGGCTTGGTCGCTTCTCTCGAATCAACATCGTTTAACGGCCCAACCTTTGATGACGATCCACGAGGTCTTCGTCTTTCCATGGCACTTCAAGCAGCGAGTGCTTCCTACGATTCGAGCGATGCATGCAGATTGGCACTTGTTGCAACATCTTGGGCCGAATTTGAGAAGCGTAAGGCATTGGCGATTTCATCGCTTTCCGACTCAGGAAAATGGGGCTTTTTGCAGGCACAAGGTGTTCTCGTAAGCGATCAGCCGGCAATGCCAGATGGTGCTAAGGTCGCTCACATGTACCCTGGTCAAGGTTCGCAATATGTTGGAATGACGTACGACTTGCATGAGCGATACACGCCAGTGCAAGACGTTTGGAATGCCTCAGATTCAACGATGGTCGAAGTTCTCGATGGTGAAACACTCTCTTCGTTCGTGCTCCGCAGTGGTCTGAGCGATGATGAACGTAAGGCTGCTGAGCACAAACTCAAGCAAACTGAATACACACAACCGGCCATGCTCACGGCTGACCTTGCCATTGAACATGCCCTCAACGCCTATGGCCACGAACCGGATATGGTAGCTGGACATTCCCTTGGCGAGTACGCTGCGCTCATGGCTTCAGGCATTCTCAACATGGACGGGGCTTTACGGGCTGCAGCAGCACGTGGAACTGAGATGGGTTCCGTCGAAATTGATGACAAGGGCTTGATGGCCAGTGTCACAGCCCCCTACGAGGCTGTCGAGCGCATCCTTGATGCTGCAGATGGATACGTCATCGCTGCAAACAAGAATTCCCCGAAAATGACTGTTATTGCAGGTGCTACAGAAGCCGTTCAAAACGTCATGAAAGTCTTCGAAACTGAAGGATTCAATTGCGTACCCTTGGCAACAAGCCACGCTTTCCATTCGAGCATCGTTGCTCCTGCAAACGAACCGTTGCGAAGGTTCCTTTCCTCTCTTGATATCAACTGGCCAAAGATCCCCATCACGGCGAACGTAGATGGAACATTCTATCCAACTGAAGGACCCGATGCGAAGCAAGGCATTCTTTCCAAACTCGCTCTTCAAATGGCATCATCCGTCGAGTGGACGTCTCAAATCAACACGATGTACGAGGCAGGTGCCCGTATCTTTGTCGAAGTAGGGCCAAAGCGGGCTCTGACGATGTTTGCGACACAAATCCTTGAGGACCACCCTCACCTTGCCGTGATGACCAACCATCCAAAACAGGGTGGCATTGCTTCGTTCCTCACAGCGATTGGTGCACTAGCTCTCGCAGGAAGGCCTCCGAAGACGATTGAAGGTACATCCACTGTTTTCAGTGAAGCCTTCCGAGCAGGACCAATCGAAGCACATCAAGCATCAGGCTTGCCTCAGCGTTCCAATCAAGAAGATCTCCGTGTGCGTGCCCGCCCTCTTCCAACCAAAGGAGGTGGTAGTGTTGGTGTTCCAACCGCTGTTCAAACGGTTTCAGTCCCAGTTCAGAAGAAACCAACGGTCGCAGATTACGTCGGTGACCGCATCGCTCAACATTGCGGTTATCCTGCCATGTTTTGTCAAGGAATGGTCAACTTACGCCTGGGTCTCGGTTTGACAGATCAGTCCATCCAAAGCATCATCTCAACTATTGCTTCGGAAGCACAAACCGATGCAGAAGTCGATGTCCAATCGGCAACAACAGCAGCAGATATTGAGCGATGGGTAAGCCAGCCACCTTCAGGTTGGTCGCCTCGTGTTCATCTTGCGAAAACAAGCACTTCTTCCGCAGTGATTCAAACGCAAGCAACCCACGACCCAATGATGCAACGCCGAGCCGATCCATATGTCGTATCTGGAATTAGCCTTGGACTTCCAGGGGGTGAGAAGGTGTTCGATGAGGATGTCTTTGAACGTCTCGTTCGTGGTGAAACCTGTCTCCAAGAAGTTACAGATGAATACAAGCAACGTCTTCTTGACAAGAACATCAAGCGTCTCATCAAGGGCCGAGATGGCTCAGTCAACATCGAGCAAGCAACAAGCTTTGACGACATCCCTCAACTTGCTGGTGTCAAAGGTGCGTTTGATCTCTCTGAAGAATTTGGAATCGATCCAAAGATGGTCATGGCATGGGACATAACAACCCAACTTGCGATGGCATCGGGACTTCTCGCTCTTCGAGATGCTGGTATCCCTTTGACGCCTGAAGAACAGGTCGGAAAGGGTGGACTTCGATTGATTCGAAACTGGCAGGTACCAAGCACGCATCGAGACCGAACAGGTATCGTCTTCGCATCCTGTTTCCCAGGCGTCCAGATGGCTATGAAGCATTCAAAGAACGATGGTGATGATGGAGAAGGTAAGTTCGATCGTCGCTATTTGTTCCAAGTCCTGACCATGGGCCACTCACAATTTGCTCAATTCACTGGCATTCGTGGGCCGACTACAACCATCAACCTCGCCTGTGCTTCAGCAACAGGCGCCTTCCAAATCGCAGAGGATTGGCTCGCTGCAGATCGTGTTGACCGCGTTGTTATCCTCTCCTCTGATGATGTGACTGGAGACGATATGTGGGAATGGATTGGAAGCGGCTTCGCCTCAACTGGTGCAGCCTCAACCAGTAATGTCATCGAAGAAGCAGCGCTCCCTTTCGACAAGCGACGAAACGGACTCGTTCTTGGAATGGGCGCAGCATCGTTTGTTGTTGAGCGCAAAAGTTCTGCTGATGAACGTGGCGTACAACCAATTGCAGAATTGCTTGGTGCAACGACAGCCAATTCAGCTTATCATGGAACCAGACTCGATGTCGAGCATGTCGCAACAACCGTTGACAACTTTGTGGGCGAGATGGAAAACAAATGGGGATTGGACCGTCACGCAATTGCCAAGAACACGGTCTTCTATTCACACGAAACCTACACTCCTGCTCGTGGTGGAAGCGCACAAAGCGAGGTCAAAGCACTTCGACAGACCTTCGGAGAAAGCACGGATTCGATGGTCATTGCCAACACCAAAGGATTCACCGGACACCCTATGGGTGTTGGAATTGAAGATGCGAGCATGTTCTATGGCTTGCTGACCAAGCGAATTCCACCGATTGCAAATCACAAGGTCGTTGATGAGGAGCTCGGAAACCTCCATCTTTCAAAGGGTGGTGATTATCCAAACATCCAGTACGGTTTGCGTTTTGCTGCAGGATTTGGTTCACAAATCGGCCTCTCCTTTGTTCGGGCTTGGCCAATTCAAGGAGAACGTATCGACGGAAAGCGATTGCTTGCATGGTGTCGAGGTCTTGCAGGAACCGACGATATTCAACTTCGCCTTCTCGATAACAAACTCGTGGCTTATGTTGATGGTGATAACAACCTCCACGGGGGCATTCAAGGCGAGGTCTACGACATAACAGCGCCATTTGAAGGCCTTCCAACAGAAGAACCGCCTGTTGAACAAGCACCTGTTCAAGACCCAACGCCTGTGCCTGAACCAGTCAAGTCCGAACCGACGACTGCTCCTGTAGCTACGACCGTAGCAGCAAGCGGAGATATGGTTCAAACGGTGATTGATGTGGTCGTTAAACACACGGGTTACCCTGCTGATTTTGTAGAACTTGATCAAGATCTCGAAGGTGAACTTGGCATTGATACGGTCAAACAAGCAGAAATCATGGTCGATATTCGTCAACACTTCAATCTGCCAGTGGACGAGACCTTCGTTCTAGCAGAACATCCTACGTTGAACCACATGATTGGATACATCCAGCGCATGCAAGGTGGAGAGGTTCCGATGCCTACTCCTGCACCAGTGGTTGAGGTAACAGCACCTACACCCGAACCCGTCATTGAAACACAGAAGCCCGCTTTAGCAGTCCAAGCACCCCCTGTTTCAGATGAAGCGATGACGCAACAAGTCATCGACGTTGTTGTCAAGCACACCGGCTATCCCGCTGATTTCATCGAACTTGATCAAGACCTAGAAGGTGAGTTGGGTATTGACACCGTCAAGCAAGCAGAAATCATGGTCGACATCCGTGAATTGTTCAATCTCCCTGTCGATGAGGACTTCTTGCTCTCAGATCATCCAACGCTCTCACACATGATTGGCTACATTGTTCGAATGAAAGGAGGAGAGGCTTCTGTGAGCGCCCCTTCAACTCCATCTGTCGAAGAAGCACCTGCGCCAGCACCTGCTCCACAAGTTGAGGCGCAAAGTACGCCAATGGTGAGTGATGCAGGAATTGAATCCTCTTTGATTGAAGTAGTTGTCAAACACACAGGATATCCCGCCGATTTCATAGAAATGGACCAAGATTTGGAAGGAGAACTTGGTATTGATACGGTTAAGCAAGCAGAAATCATGGTTGACGTCCGTGAAATCTTTTCTCTACCGGTCGATGAAGACTTCTTGCTTTCCGATCATCCTACATTGAACCATTTTGTCGCATACATCGTCAAGATGAAAGGTGGTTCAACAACTCTTGAGCCAGAAATTGCATCTATGCCTGTTGCCGAAACAAGCATGGCAGTGGAACCGACCTCAATGGAACACGATGGTTGCCGACGCTGGCAAATCGAAGTTGAGGAAGCCGAATCGATTGCATCCACACTTTCACTCGATGGAACAGTTGTTGTCACCGACGATGGCTGGGGCATTGCGGAACATCTCTGTTCACGCCTCGAAGCACGTGGCCTCTCTACCGTTCGTATCGGATTCGAGGTTGGTATTCGTGATGTATCCATCCAATCTGAGCAAGGCCGTACCGTCCACCGAGGCGATCCAGCCAAACCGGAACATATCGAATCGATCACAACATCGCTGTCGACCATGAACGTTGTAGGCATGATTCATCTCGCACCGATGAAACTTGCATCAGCAAGTTGGTCTGAGGATACGCTTCCATCGTCTCAGCTCTCACTTGCAGCTCATGGATGGTTCGGTCTTCTCAAAGGAATGGATGCTCAATTTGCAAGTCTGAGCCAAGGTTTGGTGGCGAGCGTTACTTCGATGGATGGCCGGCACGGAAACATTGGAGAGCGTTTCAACTCGATTCAATGTGCAGCGTCTGGAGTGACCAAGTCCTACGCATTTGAGCGACCGAGTCTTCGCACGCGAGCACTTGATGTTCATCCTGAATTGATCTTTGATGCTGCCTCAGCCGCTGAACATATCGAAACTGAATTGTTCGAGCGAGCCGGAGAAGTTGAAATTGGATTGGATCGAGACGGACGTCGGTGGCTTCTCGCTGCCTTCGCAGAAGACGTCGTTGGTGAACTTGACCCATTGAAGTCGGATGATGTCTGGCTTGTTTCTGGAGGCGGTTCTGGCGTAACTGCTGCTTGTATCGTCGGGGTTGCTAAAGCAAGCCAAGGTGCAGAAGCATCCTTCCATCTCCTCGGACGTTCTGTCCTCATTGAGCAAACAGCAGAGTGGTTGGATTGGAGCGAAGAGGATTTGATGAAGGAAAAGATGTCTCTCCGTGAACGATTGACAGAGGCTTCATCCACGGGCAAGGTCACGATGGTTGAATGGAACAAAGCTTGGCAAAAGTTCACCCGGAGTAGAGATGTGTACAAAACACTCTCACAGATTGAAGCGACGGGCAATCGTGCGTTCTATCATTCAATCGATGTAACCGATGCCGAGGCTCTCTCTTCGCTCGGTGCTTCTCTCTCCAATCCGGTTACTGGCGTTGTCCACGGTGCTGGATTGGAAGATTCCAAGCTTGTTGCTGACAAGGCATGGGAGACGTTTGACAAGGTTGTTCGAGTCAAGATCGATGGATGGAGCGCACTCATGAAAGCGGTCGAAGCATCGAATGGGAACTTGCGATTCGCCTCCACATTTACATCGGTAGCAGGACGTTTCGGAAACGGAGGACAAACCGATTATGCAGCTGCGAACTCCATTCTCGACGCCGAGATGGCACGTCTCACAGCGAAGGGTGATTGCCGAGCAGTCGCCATTGGTTGGACCGGATGGCGGGATGTCGGAATGGCAACCCGAGGTAGCATTGAGGCTGTGTTTGAAGCGGCTGGAATTGAAACATTACCTGTTGATGTTGGCGTTCAAATCTTCGTTGATGAAGCCCTACGAGGTGGAAAGCGTCGTGTCATTGCGTGCGGTTCCCTCGGACTCATGGATCGGTTTGATTCGTTCAGAGAGGCACCTCTGATGCTACCAGGTGAGATGGCAGCAATCATGGCAGATCCAAGTCGGTTCCCATTCATTGACAAGGTGTTGGCATTTGACGAAGAACAGATGGTGATGACGCAAAGCACGCTTTCAGTGGCAGACCATCCATTCCTCAGCGACCACGCCATCGACGGAGTCCCCTATCATCCAGGCGTTATGGCTATGGAGATGTTTGCAGAAAACGCATTGCTGCTTTGCCCAGATTCCTGTCTGGCCGGATTCGAAGGCGTGAAATTTGGATTGCCTGTGAAAGTGATGAAAGGAACCATGCGTGTGCGTGTCGAAGCCAAGGTTGAGCGTACAGATGATAACCTGACCTGGGTCAAGTGCCGACTCGTTTCTGATTTGAGCAACTCAGAAGGTGTTGTGTTCGGTGAACGTGAACACCATGAGGCGGTTGTCCGTCTGGTCAAGAAATCGGACGACTTGAGTGGGTTCTTGCAATCTGAAATCACAGAACTTCCTTCCGTTGGAACCCCTCCGTCGGGGCGACTTGAGCATCATGCCTCCTTCATCTATCTGCGATATTTCCACGGACCTCGCTTCCAATCGCATGGTGGTGTTCTACGTGGTGTCGGAGATGCGTCCCAGCCAGGTGTTGATGGAATTGCTTTGATGCGTCATCAGTTGCCAGCAACAGATCAATTTGCTCACGAGCGAAACGGAGAAGACGTCTTGCTTGAAGCACTTCCAATGTTGATTGAAGCAGGGTTCCAGAACGCTGGATTGGTTGCCATGGAATCTGAAGGATTCAGTAGTCTGCCGGTTGGTATTGAATGGTCGACCATGCTTCGTGTTCCTGAACAGGACGAAGAGCTACGTCTTCGATCGATTCGAATGGCTGTCGAAGATGCAGGCGTAACTGTTCACGATGTCCTTGTAGTTGGTTCAGATGACGCTCCTGTCCTTGCAATGAAGGGACTGCGTCTAAAGGCAATGGCGCCTGTTCCGGAAGATCAGAAATTCACGCTTGAACGATGATGGTGATTCGTTGAAGG
>CALDQY010000188.1 GCA_937911445.1 uncultured Rhodobiaceae bacterium
AAGACCCGTCGAATCACAAATACCTGCTATGTTTCTCATGCTTCCATTTGGACTCATTGGGAACGGCAACAATTCGTCTTGAATCCCCTCACCGACGGGTGTTGTAGGGTCAACGTATCGGACCGCTAACAGATGGTTTGACTGCAAATTGTCGAGATCTTGTTCTGTTGGCATAACAAATCGCCCTTCTCCGTGGCGGACTGGGCACTCAATTCTCAGGATTCCTTTTGTCCAAATGCACGGACTTTCAGGATCGAATTCCAATGTGACCCATCGATCCTCGTAACGACCCGTGTTGTTAAGAGTGAGACTCGCACGCTGTACAAGATCGGGTTCAAGTGAAGCATCTGCTGGGCCTGGCAAGAGCCCTGTCTTTACGAGAGCTTGAAACCCATTGCAGATTCCAATGACCGGTTTCCCATCAGTGACGAATTGTTGCAATTGTTCACGTAGTGCGAATCGGAGACGGTTTCCGAGAAGGCGCCCGCTTCCAAGATGATCTCCGAATGAGAATCCACCAGGTACTGCAAGTATATCGAATTCTGACAGGCTTCTCTCGCCGTGTACAAGACGATTCACGTGCAGGCGTTCCGATGAACCACCAACCATCTCGAACACTGCTGCAGTTTCTCGATCGCAGTTGATTCCGAAGCCAAACAGAACGCAAACCTTGACGTCTTTGCTCATTCAACCGCCCCCGTCATATCCAATGCTCCTTTCCAGGATTCGGTTAATTGTTCAACATCGGCTTGAATCAAGGTATCATATCCGTCCTCAATCAACAAATCTGAAGATGCTGAAACCATACCAATAAGATGGAGGTCAGCTCCTTCCATCATTTCCACAAAGGCGACTTCATGTTCCGCTTCTACAGATACGACAATCCGGCCCAGAGATTCACTCCACAGGCGGCTGAATGCATCGCCTGGTCCAATCCCGTCAATATCGATAAACGCCCCACATCGACCTCCTATGCACATTTCAGCAAGTGCAATTGCAAGACCGCCTTCACTGCAATCATGAGCAGTGCGGATCAGTCCGGACTGAATAGCTGAGGATAATTTACGATAGACTTCCAATTGACCTTCTGGATTTTCAAGTAAAGGAACTTGGCCTCCTATACCGCTCACTTCGCCATTTTCTCGAAGATGGAAGGCAACCTCAGAGGCTCCAAGCTCATCGTAGGTAGTTCCTACAAGATAGATGCGTTCACCATGATGTTTGAAGTTCGATGTTGCTGTTTTAC
>CALDQY010000189.1 GCA_937911445.1 uncultured Rhodobiaceae bacterium
ACTAGTTTACCAGTTGTCTGGCAAGGCAATGCTGGGTAGCCACGCCCTGATGGATAAGAGCTGAAAGCATCTAAGCTCGATGCCGCCCCCGAGACGAGACACCTCAGAACGCTCGTAAAAGACGAGTTTGATAGACTGCGGATGTACGCACGAAGCTTCGGCGACGTGTTCAGTCCAGCAGCACTAATTGTTCGAGCATCTTTTTCATTATGTATCCGCACCTCGAGTGCCCTTCGTCTAATAAGCATGCCAATTCACGATGCGACGCCATGTCGTGTCATTCCAATTCGAAAGAAGATGGGTGCACGGTCACAGCGAAGGTGTTTACCCGGTCCCATCCCGAACCCGGAAGTCAAGCCCTTCTGCGTCTGTCCCAATACTGTGGTACGAGAGTCCACGGGAACGGCAGTCACTGTGCCCCTCTTCTTTCCTCTTGGATTCCCCGATCTTTTTCTTCCTTACACCTAAGATTTCTAAACTACGTACGGATACAACGTAACAAGGGTGAAGGTCATGCCGATTGATACATTGGATATTCTTGGATCGGACCAGATTGGAATCCACCTTTCATCCATAGGCAAAGTCCTCTTTCATCCCCGAGAACTTCCTGATCTCGTTCTCGAACAGTTGGAAACAACGCTGCAACTTGAGATGGCTCCGATTTCAATCGGTGGTTCAAACCTTATTGGTGCATTGCTCGCAGGCAATTCAAATGGCATTGCAGTTGCAGATATTGCCACAGAGAAAGACATCGACCAACTGACTGCCTACGGAGACGTTGTCGTGATGGAGGGTGGCGTCAATACTGCAGGAAATCTCCTTCTTGCAAACGAACATGGCTGTGTCGCATCCCCGAGTATTCCACATGACGGATTGGAGATTCTCGCAGATGTTCTTAGTGTTGATATCATTGCCACAACCATCGGTGGCCAGGATGTTGTAGGAAGTCTCGGAGTCGTCAACGATCAAGGTGTGTTGCTTCACCCAGATGTTGCCGGAGACGAAGTTCTTCTAATCGAAGAGGTTCTCGGAGTTCCTCCAATGGTTGGAACCGTCTCGTTTGGTTCTCCGTATGTTGGTGCAGGCATTTGTGCTTCAAACGATGGAGCTGTTGCAGGTAGTGAAACAACTGGACCAGAATTGAATCGGATTGAAGATGCGCTGGGTATCATCTGATAGCCGAACACCAATGTTCAAGAGCCTCTCTTTGTGACTAACGCTCATGGGAGAAATGCTCTATCAAGGGAAGGTTAAGCAAGTTTGGTCAACAGGTGACCCAGATGTGTTGGAATTCCGATTTACAAATCAAATTTCAGTTTTCGATCAAATTATTCCTTCATTGATTCCTCGCAAGGGTGAGTCATTGAATCGAACCACGGCTCACTGGTTTAAGTTGGTCGAAGAGGAAGGCGTTTGTGGAACACATCTCGTTGAAGTTAATGCTGCAGACCGATGTCTTGTTCGCAAGGTTGAGGTTATCAAGGAACCAGGCGCAATTCCTCGTGATATGGAATGGGTTTTCGTTCCACTTGAATTCATTTGTCGACACTACCTTTCAGGTTCTGCGTGGCGGCGTTTCCAGCGTGGTGAATTGACTCCAGAGCAACTCGGAGTTTCTGCAGATTGCGAATATGGTGCGAAACTCGAGAAGCCGTTTGTCGAGGTTACGACAAAATTCGAAGCCTACGACCGGAACATCGACCGTGCAGAAGCACTCGAAATCTCAAACATTACAGATGAGGAGTACGATTCAATCGTTACTGCTGTTCTGAAGATTGATGAAATCATAGAACGAGAAGCAGCCAAGAACGGTCTTATCCACGTCGATGGTAAGAAAGAATTCGCCCTTGGTCCGGGAAGAAAAGTCGTTCTTGTCGATACCTTCGGTACCCTCGATGAAGATCGATGGTGGGATGCAGAAGCATATGCGAATGGAGAATGCATTGAGTTGTCGAAAGAATTCGTACGAACCCATTACATCAACACTGGTCACCAAGCAGAATTGAAGGCTGCTCGCGATGCTGGAACTGATGATCCACCAATTCCTGCCCTACCGCAGTCGGTCATCGATGAAACAGCCGCTTTGTATGCTTCAATGTACGAGCGGCTGACTTCAGAAACCTTCTGATCCTAGGCATGCATGCGATGAATAAGCCCCGCTCCATGTCGCTCAGCTGCTAGGAGAAGAGCGTTCAAGTGACGCATTGCATCACGAATCCCACCGTCAATTGGTTCATCTTTGGCGACGGTCCATCCTCCACCGAGCAGGCTTGAACGTAATGTTTTGACCTCTTCTGACGTGAGAAAACCCATGATGTTCAATCCGGCTTTTCCATCCATGTATCGCTCATCACCGACTTTTTCTGAATTGCAACGAGTTAGAAGATAATCGAGATGGGTGACAAGATCATCATACAATTCATTGGATTTTGATGCCACACTTCGCACATTTTCCCGAACGTACAGTATGGTCGATCCTGTTGGATGTGGGAACCGACCAAATCGTTCCCTGTTTTTGTCCTCTCCGAGCATGATTGGAAGGTTGTCTTGGTCCAACATTCTTGTCAGTGTAAACAAAATTGTTGGATCATCCCATTGAATCATTGACCTCGAATCATATTCATCAATACCTTGCGTCCGAAAGCGCTCTTGAATCCGAGGATGCTCACACATACTTTGCCATTCATCAGACGAACCATGCTCTGCTGAAACCAACGCACCGAATACTTCCGAGAGGAGTCCTGAATGACACCCGTCTAGCGTGTAGAACGCTGTCGTGCTCTGTTGATGAGGCTTCATTGCGTAACCGACACCATCCCCTCTATTGAGGTATGTGTTCGTCACTGGAAGAATTTCGACATACGTTCCTCAATGCTTGACTGTTGCACAGCATCCTCATCCGGATTCATTTCTTTGCGTAAGGAATCCAATCGGCCTGACGGTGTATTGTCCTCTTGGACAGGAATCTCCTCAATCATTGTTGGTGGAGGATTGTCATCCTCTTCGATGACCGTCGAGATGTCATCAGCAACATCGTTCGTTTCCTCTGTTGCTGTTTCAAGAGCAGTAGTTTTCTTAGAAGGTTTATCCTGCTTTGGTTTCTTTGTATTGCTTTCCTTAGCCATCGATCGAATCAGGGCGTTGTCCTGTCTTTGCATCATAAAGAGGTAAGCACCAATCAAGACGATGGCTACCAATGCACCCCAAATGACACTCGATGATTGGATAACTGAGTCTTGATCTGCGACGAAAATCACCGATGCCGTGTCGTCGCTTACATCGTCATCGATGTCAAAAGGACTTTCACATGCCAATACAGCATCGAGCTGCTCCTTATCAGACAAGCCACTCGCATCTATACGGACATTCGGAGAAAATTGAGGCCCAGCTATATCAATGACAATATCTGCCTTGAAATCACTACTTCGACTCGTTACAGTAAGGATACAAACAGCATTCTCCAAAACAGCATAGTTTGTTCTCGACACTGCAACATTGATGCTGCCTTCGGCAGATATGCTGCTAATTCCGACGTTCCACCCGGACTCTTGTGCAATTACCTCTTTGTCTATGCTTGCGAGGACATTGCCGTACTCATCGTAAGCTGAGACAACAATCGTCAACACACCCGGCGCAGGATCCCAGTTCAGAACACTCAGGTTTGCAAACGTTGATTCGTTTTCTAAAATTGTGAATCTTGAAGTCTGGATTGGAATCGTATCTCCTCTACTTGAACTCGCGACAAACGAGAGTTTGGTGTTCTGTGTTGGATCTCCATTGACTTCGCAACTGACAACATCACCAGTGTATGTGCCTTGACCAAGTTCAGAGAAGGCAGTGTTGACAAAGGAGCATGTGACAGCCGTCTGAGGTGAATTTCTTCCGATGAGAATGAGTTGAATCCGTTCCTCACCGCTGGTAAGGTTGACGTAATTTGTTCCTTGCAAAACTGAAAACGTGTACGTGCTGTCGGAGACAGAGGAGTAGGTTCCTTGGATTTCCTCTACTCCAGTGTCGTGGATTTCAACATCCAAATTGGTATTGCTTCTTCCCCAAAGCACTGGGCTTGACAGAAACGATAAATTTGAGGATTGGATTGTGAAGTCGAACAACTGCGTTCCGAGGTTTGAGTGCGTCACCTCGACGGTTAGTTCAACATCAGATTTGTCCCAATCGCCTGACGGCATGAGATGAATCGGAATTCCCCGAACCTCTCCTGGCACCAATTGGATTGGCGTGTCGATATTGGCAGACCAACCTTGTGGCATGTCGGGAAGAACAAAGGCAATTTCTGCCAAATCGTTGCCTGTGTTTTCGATCCATGCAAGAGGATATCCCCCTTCAGAGCTGACATACCAATCACGCTCCATTTGGAGATCATAACTGGATGAACCGATGACGCGAACGGGCACTTCAAACACTTCAGAACCTTTACCTACAGCATCAGAAACACGAATTTTCAATATATTGACATCTCCTTCTCGGGCGTCTACTGGCGCTTCAACATAGATGTCAACTGTTGAGGTTTGACCGGGCTCCATCAGTTCACCATCTGGGAGCGTTATGTTCCATCCTTGGCCAAATTTGGTCAAGAACGGAGTGGAGGGTGCATTCCCTTTTTGCTCGAGTTCAACTTGAATCAGATCCCCTCCGGGTGCTACTTCGAGATTGCTATTTGCTAGATTGAGTTCCCACTCGGAATACTCCATTACAGAGAGATTCACCTCGACCACATCAAGCACATACCCGGATGATACTATTGTGTAGGTCAATCTCGCACTTGCATCCATCCAAGCATAAGGAATGGCTTGAACGACACTCAGTGTTTCAGATGCGTTAACCGCTAACATCGATGACGTTATGGGACCATGTGTATTCCATACTGCGGTATCGTTGGATGCAGTAGTAATTGAAAGCGATGGAACAAGTTGCACATCATCAACAAAATTCCCAATGTTGGTGATGTTGAATTCGAGGACGTGGTCACTGTTTGGTTGTACATCCTGTTGTGGCCCATTGACCAAAGTAATATCCCATTCGTGCCTCTGTTCTGCTTCGACCAAAAGCGTTGTAGTCGCTGCAACTGACTTGTTGACCATCGATGCCCATTCAAATTCGAGATAGAACGGTTGAGCAGCAGGTAGGGTACTGCTTAATTCAATGTCGAGTGGCATGATGGTCGTAGCCAAAGGCCCCAAGGTTCTGATTTGGTTGTAATAGGTAAACTGAACATCATCGGAGGAGATGGCCTCTGTGGTCATGACACTGGCAGTAAACTCATACGTGTCTTCACCGTTACCAGGATTCTCAAGCTGAATGAGGAGCTGATGAGGTGTACTCACGTTGAAGCCATGCGGTTCAAGCGATGGTTGTGGGTCAATGACGCTCAATCCAGCCCGATGAATCTGTAGAACGTGGATGCTCAAATCAAAGGCATGGTGCGCAAGGGGAGTTTGTTCATCTGCATTGAATGTAAGCCGCTGCGGAGGTGCGTTGGTTGGAATGTAAACCTCAAGATGGACTGTGTGGATCGAATTTGAGGGACCGTTTGCGGTAAGGATTCCATTTTGTAGGCTACCTCCGCTTGTGACGTTCCACTGCCAGTTCGGGAGGGCAATATTTGCTTGATTGAGATCCCAACTTAACGTTCCCGATTGAGGCAAGAGCATCTCGAATTCAAACGCATGTTGCATATCAGGAACCGTTCGAATGTGCACCGGTGATGTGTGCGAACCCACCGCTGTGAAATTCGCATTCAGAGAACGGCACAGGGTGTCGTCTCCGCTACCTATGCACGTTGTCAGTGTTGTTGTTGTGGTCCCGCCGAACGTTGTCGAGCTTGGAACATCGAGGAGGATTTTCAGTTCTCTTTTCTCTCCTGGTTGGAGCGTGATGGAGTAGACATTATTTGATCCGTCGTTGAGTACAGGCGTCCCTCCCCAGGATGGATTTGTCCAATCGATGGAGGTTGTTGTTTCAACAGCGTTTCCTAGATTTTCTATGAGAACGTAGGATTCGGCTGTCTGACCAGGAAGACCGTAGCCTTCTGTGAACGAAAGTCCAGATGATCCAACAAGTGACAATCCACGTGTACGAAGTGCTTCAATCGGAATCCATGACGATTCTTGAACACTCGAATCCGTGGTGAGGGTCGCTGTGAGTTCGATGTATCCGTCCTCGTCACCAAGTGCATCTGTTGGCAAGGTGGCAACGAAGGGAATGGTGATTGGTGCTGAAGGAATAAGCTCAACGTTTTCCAAGGTCGTCCCGGCTTGTGGTTCAATAGCCCAGTCTGCTGGCAAGTTCGTCGTATCATAGGAGAGATTCCAATTTGCTGTACGTGAACCTGTTGCAGTGATGGTAATATCAACAATTTCACTTGTTCCTGGTTCCACTCTTGTTACGGTTTCAGGACCTTGTATGAGGACATCGTATGGTTCAACGACAGTCAACGTCACTTGCTCGATGTTGTTGTCCTCACGTGCCTCGCTGAGATTCTGGTTCATGTCGAGTACGAGTTCGAAGGTGTGTGTGCCGAGGATGGCGGTGACATCGACGCTAAAGGTTGCTGGGCCCCCTTCTCCACTAGGAGAGAGTGGTTCAAGATCTTCGAAGCGGACTCGTGTTAGCTCTTGACCGTTCATGTACAATGCGCAGTCTATGTTGTCCTCGTTTTCCCATGTTCCGATATTTGCAAACTGGCCAGTGACTGTCAGTGCTTGACCAGGATCTGGAGAAACCGGGTTGAAGGAAATTCCATTGCCATCAGGTAGCGGTGCCAGGTCAAGCAAACGCTGGGATACAAGCGTATCTCCGTAAAGCATGTCGAGATATCCATCTCCATCGAGGTCCGCAAAGGCAGGAGCAGACCAAACGCGATGCGGCATTGAAAGTGGCTCATCCCACCCTTCTGAAACCTCATTATCGAATCCGGTGTTACCTTCGAAAACAAAGATGCGACGACCAAATGCTACAACAATTTCAGGATCTCCCTCTCCATCAATATCCATCCATGCAGGAGGGGAAACAGCAATTTCGTCGTTATCATTTCCCGATCCTCCTCTGTTCATGACCTTGTTCCACACCTCTGATGGTGGGTCATCGGTCAAGTCATGGCAACCCACCATTCCCTCTCTGTCGAATGTTACGGAAGATGAGGAATACCATGTTGCCCAGCACAATCGATCGTGTACACCATCATCATCAAGATCAATCGGTAGAGGTGGCGCATCAGCGTAGCCATTGCGAGCACGGAAACTGAAAATTTCCTCGGTTGACGTTAATTCCATGCCAATGAAACGAGCACCTAAGCCAACGGTCCGGCCATTGGCATCTGTTGGTACTGTGAGAATCATCTCTGGCGCAGCATCTCCATCGAGTTGAACGACAACCGGACTGGGCAAGCGAAGCCGTGGCGCATCGGAATCCGCATCTGTGCCTGATAGTGCTACTCGACCCCAATCGTTCGAACCCGTACTTCCGTCAATTCTCCAAATCCACATGTTTCCTGAGTTCTCGTCGATGGTTGTTGCAACAACAACGGACGTTTGCCCATCAAGTTGAGCCCAAGCAGGGTCGCTCGGATGCGTACCTCTGTCGAGTGTAACATCCCAGTTTACAGTTGGAGCGTTCGCTCCGAGTGGCAAACTGATGATGTGCGGGTCATCTGTTGTAGAGTCAACGACAGTGAGGACAAGTTCCGGCTGTCCATCAAGTTCCAAATCTGCTAGAAGCGGTTGAGTGACGGAGAGATGGTTGCTTTGTCGCGTTTGGAAATGTGGACTCGTGATTCCAATCCTGTAATCTGTGCTGGTCCACGACCACATCAGTTCGTTTGAATGCCCTCCACTTTGCCAACCGGACTCGTCGCAGTACAACTCTGGTGACCACACGTCCACCTGAAGCGAAGAATCTGTGTCATAACTCACGATGATTTCGAAACTACCATCCAAGTCAACATCCGTTAGTACCGGAGTAGAGCGTGCAGCTTTTGTGTCACCGAGATCGACTTGCCACGCTAAATCGGCATCATCTCCTGAAAACAACGATAATTTCGTTGATGATGTTGACGTGCTCTCGTGAAGGAGAACTGCAAACAGGCCAAATGGCGCACAACGTTGGATGGCTCCTGGAGTTGTCGTAAGGCTTTCAGAGAAATTTCCGATAATTGAACCGTAGGCATCTGAACCGATGTCATCATCAAGTGCGACCCAATTGATGACAGGATCATCGATGGTCAGCATTGTGCCAGTTTGAGCGTCATGAGTTGGCATAGAACCATTGCGTGTAGGCGTACCACCGTATTGACCCCATGGTTGCTCGTAAGGGCTCCATGGTTGTTCGGACGTCAGTTCAACGGCTTTTTCATCTGCTAAATGTGTCCAATGAATCTGGGTCAAGGATACCGTGAGCATCAATATAACGATGCCAATGGCAGGGAATTGTGACCCTGCTTTGGAATGGCTTTCGCTGCTCATTGTTGTTATTCATCCATGAGGGGTTGTTATTGTTTTGCTCTTCAAGCGTCGCATCACTGTCAATTACAACCCATTTTTGTGACCTCAGTGCTTAGAATTCCAAAGCGCAGTTGCTTGAATTGATGCGTGGGCTTCATATAGGGGTCGACTGTGGGCGAAATGACTTCGGTCAACTTCTCTCCCGAGGCGAAAGCCGGTGAAGGACGGAAAGGTTCTGCCTCTTCCTCTTCATCACTCGGTTTGAGAAGCCCGGGAGATGAGATAGATGTACAAAATCGTCACAAGAGAGGATACCATTCGTATCCCTGCAGAGTACATGAAGAAAGGCCAATCACTCGACCAACACATCGACCGATTGGCAATGACCGCCTTCGAAGGTCGCTTCGATGAACAAAATCGCTTCATTTTGGTAACAAGCAACCACACGCCTCTCGGTCGTGGTCGCATCATCCACGGCGACGGGGCAATCTATCAGCGTGTTCGCTTCGATGCACTCCTCTTCTGCATGGACGATTACGAAGTTGTTGAAGGAGCCATCTCTGAAGTCAACGAGTTCGGGGCATTCGTTCGCATCGGTCCAATGGAAGCTCTACTCCACAAATCACAGATTCTTGATGACCAAGTCGAAGTCAATGTCGGTGCGGGCACCATCTCAGGCCGTAACGATGACAAGCGATTGGGCATCGGAACCGCTGTTCGTGCTCGAATCGTTTCGCTGTCACCTGACACAAGCGATCCTCGCCGATCAAAGATTGGTCTAACATGTAAGCAACCAGGACTTGGGTCTCTTGAATGGCTTGGCGAAACAGGTGAGTGAAGATGGCTAAGAATCCATTTGCATGCGGTGAATGTGGACTCATTCTCCAGGACGGAGTCGACCAATGCCCACGCCATCCCTCTGCTCAAACCACAACTGACTGGCAAGGCTATGTCATTATTATTCACCCGTCGCGCTCGGAGATCGCAGAGCGATTGAACATTGACCAACCTGGTCACTACGCACTGAAAGTAAACATCCGATAAGGAGGACGAACACATGGATATTGTAAACCGAATAGAAAACAAACTACTCAACCGAGTTGAAATCGACTTCAAGTGGAATCACAAGGGGTCAAAGACACCCTCGAAGAAGGACATCATGGATCTTGTCAAGACCCTTGAGCCCGGTTCCAATCCTGATTTTATCGTCGTAAAGAACTGCAAGACTCGCTATGGACAAGCTTTGACAACAGGTCAAGCACTCATCTACGAATCTGCTGAGGCCATGAAGGTCGAACCAGAATACATTCACGAACGCCACAAGGGTTTCCGAAGTGGTAACGCAACCGAAGCGGTCGCTGAAGAGGCTGCTGAAGAGGCTGCTGAAGAGGCTGCTGAAGAAACAGAGGACGGTGGTGAATGATGGGAGAACCAAATCCAAAGGCAAAGTGGTCGAAGTATGCAATCTCTGAGGATGGTACACTCGAGCGCAAGGCTGAGCACTGTCCAAACTGTGGTCCTGGTGTCTTCCTAGGCACACACGCTGACCGCAAGACTTGTGGCCGTTGCGGCTACTCTGTCAAAAACGAGTGAGTTAACACTCCATCGTTTGTGAGCATCCAAAGTTGCTCATCCTTGACCAAATGCTGAACAACGACCTCGTTCTGGTTTGTTGTTTGAACACTGTTTTGCCTCAACTCAATTTCCTCTCTCCAACCAGATAGAATCCACCTATCGTTCGTATGGAGTGCGTGTTGAACTGGCCCCTTTGTGGCAAGGTCAGCCACTTTTTCTCCTGTTCTGTAAAGGCAACAACGCCCATCGTTCAATAAAAGGAGCCGTTCAGTTTCTGTTCCATGCACTTCTGAGAGAGCGCCCTCAATGTCAAAGTAGGAACTACCAATCTTACTTCCATCTTCTTTTGAAAGCCGCAAACATCCTCCCGCTCTTGACCACACTTCGATGGTCGTGGCAGTCTCATGGACAGAAACCGTCTCTTGGCTCATTGGTAGATGAGCGAGGTCAGGCCACTCTGGAGGCGGTGCCCTCCAGCGTTCCACTCCAGTGACATCAAAACCGTACACTCCACGATTCCAAAGAACGAACACAAACCCATCATCCATACTGCCTAAAGCAAGAGGCTCTGCATCGAGTACGTGAGCCCATGTTGCCCCCTCAGGTAGAATCGCATGCTCAAGGTTTCGAGCGACTCGTAAATCTCCACGTTCCACGCCGTCTCTAAATGGTCGATTGAGTGGCAAACACCCCATTCTTGCTAGTAACAATTCACGATCAATCCATGTTGCAATAAGGACATCTCCAACCACAATCGCATGCTGGATGGACATTGGAAATGGGCGAGCATGTTGTTCGAGTGGATTCCAATTTTCATCAAGACGGCAGAGTTCTCCATCAACTCCTATGGCTACAGCATAGACACCCTCTACATCGGGTGTTTCAATCAATTTGATTGTTCGGAACGGAAGGTTAGTTGAGTTTTCACCTTCGGCCATGAGTATTCGAGTGAGGGGTTCCTTGTCAATACTCGCTTTCAAGAAGTCCACCCACCTCGGCCAGAACATGTCCGACGTTGTTCTGATTGCAGTGAACAGCGATGATATTGCTTCTACCAATCAAGCGAAGTTTCTTCTCGAAAACCATCAGTGGTCGGAATGTGACGTTGTGGAATCTCAACCAGCGTTTGCGATAGGTAATGTCCGCATGTGGTTTTTACCAGAACGAATACTTTGGGAGGACCATCTCGACCGACGCTGGAATGATGCTACCAAGGAAACAGTGCGTGAAGTCATTTTTCCATCAAGACATGCTGCAGTAAGTGGAAAACCATGTCTTACATTGCATCCAATTGGCGTACCTCACCACCCACTCGGAGAGGAACCACCATTCGGTGGTCGTTCAGGTTTTGCTCCTCCTCCGAACCCTCGTATCGCACCTTGGTGGAGGCTTCTTCATCAAAAGTGGGAAGAGGATGCCATTCCTGATTTCTCACTCTCACTTGAAGTGACACATCATGGTCCAATCCTCGATGTACCAGCACTGTTCATTGAGGTTGGTTCAACAGAAAAATACTGGCCGAATGAGGAAGCTGCTTTACTCCTTTCAGAGGTGATTGCAGAAGGTCTCGGCTTTCGAGATGGATTCACGAATGAATGTTGGAGTTCAAGACATGTTGGAGAACCAGTTCTTGTGACTCTTGGAGGTGGACATTACGCCCCGAAGGCGAACAAATTAGGTTTGGAAAACAACGTATGGATTGGACATATGCTAGCGAATCATTCCTTGCCGTTCGGTTCACAAGACGATCCAGGTATTCTTTGGAAACAATCGATTGATGCAGCACTTGCATCTACTAAATTGGCATTTCCAGGTGGAGTCATCGTCTGCAACATTGAAAAGAAATCGTTCAAAGGCTGGCAACGCCAATTGATCTACAGTCATCTCGACTCCATCGGGGTCGAAGTTGTTCGAACCAATGCCTTCTTGGAAATGGTCAAAGGATGTCGTGAAGTCCGGTAGGGTAAGGAGGTTGGTTCATGCTGTCAAAACTCATCGTCGCAATGACGCTACGTATGCCACGTTGGTTTGTACGTTGGGTTTCACGTCGCTACGTTGCAGGATCAACTCTGGATGATGCAGTAACGGTCATGAAACGATTGGAGTCCGAGGGCGCATGCTTTACCATCGATGTTCTTGGTGAAGAAATCTCCTCTTTAGACGAAGCACAATTCTTCCTCGATGAATACGTTCGTGTCATGCAGGCAATTGTCGAAAACGACTTTGATGCCAACCTTTCGATTAAGCCGACGGCATTCGGATTGCTCATCGACAAGGACAAAGGCATGGAGAACATTGAATCCCTTGTCCGTCAAGCTGCCGAACATGATATGTTTGTCCGTTTAGATATGGAAGATCATCGTGTTACCACAGAAACCATTCAAGTTGTTCTCGATTTGCATGAGAAGGGCTTGACAAATGTCGGAACAGTCCTCCAAGGTCGTTTACATCGAACACCAGATGACATCGGGGAAGTTGGTGAAGCCATCGGTCCACATGCTGATTACCGAATTTGCAAAGGAATCTATCTCGAACCTGAAGAGATCGCCTATACAACACGAACAGATATCCGCAACAAAACCAATGACGCCATCAGGATGGCGTTGGAACACGGTGCCTATGTTGGAATTGCATCGCACGATGTCCCAGTTGTCGATTATTCCCTCGATGTTCTGAAGGAATTCAACATGGGTCCATCGATTGACGATCCGAGAAAAAACGCAGGAGCCCCGAGAAAAGGAAAGGGCCCGGGTTACGAATTCCAAATGCTGCTTGGCGTACGTGGCCCTATGCGACGAAGACTCACAAAGCAAGGACACCGTACTCGAGTCTACATTCCATACGGAGAAAAGTGGTATGAGTACAGCATACGGCGACTACAAGAAAATCCGACCATCGGATTGCAGATTGCCAAGGCATTTTTGATGCCTTGGACAAACCGTCCATAATCACTTTCGGGCCTTTTTCTTCTTGCGCTTGTTTGACGGTTTGACTCGCTTCTTGATTTGCTCTTTTGGCAAGATTGGATTTGGATTGAAACCAAGGCGACCCTCTTTCCAGGCTTGACGTCGCTCTCTTGGCGTCTTTGGTTCGAATCGTTCTGGTCTTGGTGGTTCATGCAAATACATTCTCTTAATGTTGGACGCATCGACTGTGCCTCGTAATGTCCGTCCTTCACCTGTATGGATTGCACGAATGCGCCATGTCTGGACGCCAATGTCGAGCAGTGTTCCTGCTTTGAAAGACGTACCTTCTTCCACGATGAGTACATCAGGTGTTGAGAATTCGCCTCGAGTCTTCGTGATTTTGACTCGAAGCATATCTTGACGCAACGCAACTGCTCGAACAAGATTGCTGGCCTCGATTTCCTCAACTGATCCTTTTTCAGATTCGAGTCGAGTTATTCTCCAAGCCATTTCATCGTGTTCGAAAACATCGTTGAGTTCCAACCATTCATCAGCGTCGAGATCGATTGTCGCCATGTATGATTCAGGACCATCGGTTAGCATGAACGGTACACGCTTCAACGGAGGTGCTCGGAATTGAATTTCATGAACGGTGGAACATGCCTCACATCGCAACAAGTAATCCTTGCCTCGGCCGATTTCTTTTTCCTTGAGAATTTGGTGACCTGTCACATCTTCGCAATTAGGACAAAGAACAGCGTTTTCGATGACCTCGTCGTCATCGAAGTCGTCTTCATAGAATTCGTCATCCATGCTTCTCAGGTTGCTCTCGAAGCATGCCCCCTTTGAATCCACCGCATGTGGTACCGTCACAGTCTTCAAAACAAGCCGCTGTTGTGGTCTTTCCATGAGCGAGGTTGGGCGTGACCAAGTTTTACCCACGCTCTTGAATGCAGATCATGGTCGTTCCCGTGACGAACCTGAAATCGCAGCGAACATTGCTACACAACTGGAGCACATGGGATTGTCAACATGGTCAATTTCTGTCTTGCGTCGATTGCGTGATGCCATTGGCCGCCAAGAACCAGACCGAGTTCTCGAAGTTGGAGGAAGTATCGGACATCGCTCTGCATGGTTGTACGACTTGTTTGCTGAACGTCCAGTCTCTCGTTTCGATATCATCGAACAAGGAGCAAAATTTGGGGTCATTCTCCATCGACTTCAAACACGATACGATGCATCATCGTGGTCAAACATCATTGTCAATGACTTTGCGACTCTGTGTGCTGAAGAAAAAGCTTGGAAACTAACAACTGCTTCCGGAGTAGGTGCCGATGAACGTCGCCTTTCCGAAGCCTACGATGCAATCATTGTTGACGCACCTCTCAGTCGATTAGCTAATGATTTGCAACATGCTATGGGTTTGCTTTCCAACAACGGTGTTCTCTACACAACGGAACCAGAAACACCTGTCGGAGAGTACGATGAACTTGATGATGATGGGAAAGCGAAGGTCGATGGATTCAATGCATGGATTAAATTCGTGCAAGAATCTCAACCGAACTATCACATGGCTTTTGTCCCGCTCTTCGGTGGGACCATTGTTGCCTTCTTCAAGCGGTAGATTGTTGTCCAGCTAATTCTAAGAGGGCCTCAATATCGAGCAAACCGTATCCATAGTCGTCATCATGATCAGACTGCCCGTCCTGTGGTTGAACGGATTGCATAATCCAGTCTTTGACCTCATCAATGGTTGAAACATCTCCTGATGTTCCATTGCTCGCAAGTTCGGGGTGGGCCTCGAGCAGTATGGCTATGGCACCTGTAACATAAACCGTGGCAGCACTGGTGCCGCTGGATGAGGACCATGTTCCTTGTGTGTTGAGAACGGGTACGTCTTTTGCAGGTGCGACCAGTTCAGGTTTCTTATCTGGGTCGCCACGTGGCAACTTGAACGGTAGTGCACTGAACCCGTTGTTTCCTGTTGAAGACTTTGCCCAATGATCTCCCGATAGGGTTACGCCTCCAACACATATCACGCGACGTTCACTCCCGGGTGAAGCAACATCCCCATCGTCATTTTCACCACCATCATTACCTGCGGCTGCCACAACAAATATTCCACGAGCAGTAGCATCGTTTACTGAGTCTTCAATGGTCCTGCCATTTGAACTTGGTAACGGAAACAAATCTTGCCCCCCACCCAACGAGAGGGAGATGATGCTCACGTTTTGACCGATGCACCAATCGATTCCTGCCACGACGTCTTCCTCATATCCAGACCCATTGGCAAGCAGTGCTTTGGCAACGTAGAGGTTCACGTCTTTTGCGATTCCGTTAATCCAACCATTTGCCACGAGGATTCCTGCCATGTTCGTCCCATGACCATGATCGTCGTATGGATTGGATTTACCTTGAACAATATCAACCCACGCTGCCACATCAAAACCTTCCAAATCTGGGTGATTCAATTCCATACCCGTGTCGACAATGCACACATTGACTCCAGAGCCAGAATAACCGCTTGGAAGGTTGATGAGTTCTCTGTAGGTTTGTTCAGATTCAATCAGAGCATCGCTCGGTTTGACAAATGTCAGTCCATCACCTGCGATGATGTTGTAAGCAAAGCCTGCTACCAGGATGAGAAGTACGGCAGTGGCAACGCTCACAATGCGTCGAACGATTTCAAGGTCCCTTTCCAGTTGCGGAGATAGGCCCTCGTCTTTTGCATCTGTATCATGATTCCCTGTCACGACAACCCCTCACTGAAATGCCTGAACTGCTTCTGAAAACGTATCGACAAAACGCTTGACGTCCTCCTCAGTGTTGTAGAAATAAGCAGAGGCTCTCAATGAGCCATTGTACCCTCTGTCATTGAACCAAGAATGAACACAGTGCTGGCCAGATCGAACCATGACGCCCGATACCTCGTCAAGAAGCAATGCGATGTCATGTGCGGGAAGCTTTTCATCAAGAAGCAATGAACAGATTCCTCCACGTTTGGATGCATCTTCTGGGCCTATGATTGAAACACCATCCAAATCTTTGACTCCATCTGACATAATTCTGTTCAAATGAATCTCATGTTCGTGTATTTGTTCCATATCGAGACTTGTTAGGTAATCAATGGCAGCTCCGGTCGCCATCATGCCTGCAAAATGACCGAGGCCACCCTCAAACTTGGAAGGTGTTGTGGCCCATTCAACACCATCATAGTGAGAAGTCTTGACCGTCTGTCCTCCAGATTGTATGGTGCGCATGGAATTGAGCAACTCCTCTCTACCCCAAAGACCTCCCATTCCTGACGGTCCGAGCATTTTGTGAATTGAAAACGCAAAGAAATCGATGCCCATCTCTTGCACATCGACCGGCATGTGTGGAGCAGATTGAGCACCGTCAACACAGACAAGGGCGTCAAAATCTCTCGCAATTTTTGTGATTTCCCGGATTGGAATTTCGATTCCATCGAGATTACCAACTTGGCTAACAGAAACCATTCTCAACTTACTACCTGCTTCTGCGCACATGTGTTCAAAGGCTTCGATATCGAACGTGTTGTCCTCATGTGAAGTCACGACGCGATGGTCGATACCCTGCTCTTCTTCGAGTTGGAGCCAAGGGACAAGATTCGAGTTGTGTTCTCTATCTGTTGTGAGAACAACATCTCCTTTTTGCCATGACAATCCCTTTGCGACTTGATTGAGGCTATGGGTTGCATTACGTGTGAAGACGATTTCATTCTCGGATGGTGCGTTGAAAAACTGACCGAGTGTTCTCCTGGAATGTGCGATAGTTTTCGAAACAGTTGTACCAAATCGGTGAACTGAACGGCCTCCACAGCCTGGCGTTTTTGTGTAATAGTCTGAAATTGCATTGATAACGGAATGTGGCCGTAGAGTGACGCATGCATTGTCAAGATAGGCAACAGGTTGCTCCTCACACAATGCTGGGAAATCTTCGCGTCGTTTTGCTAAATCCATCACCATGCCTCCTGATCGGGAGAAACTTCGAGAATCTTTGCTTTGCTCATGAGATCCTCATCTGCAGAAACAGCCGCCTTCGTTCGGACACGTGCTTCATTGCCAAGCATTCTCTGTGGGAACCAAACGGTCCACAATAGTAGTGGAATCGTCAGAATCGAGAAGAGAATGTGGAGCGTCAAAGCCCATGTTCGTGATCCTGTGCGTTCAGCGATGTATTGTGCGCCAGTCCAAGCGCTGAGCACGGCTAAAGTGGCCCAAGTTCCGCACACCAACGCCCATCCTCGCAACGAATGCTCAAGCATTGATTCTTCCATCACCCGAACATCTTCGTGCAAGTGGTGAGTCTCAACATGCAGGTCCCTTGTTTCACGCACTGCTTTGATGAAGAAGTAGAGGAAGAAAATGCACACTAACGTGATGAGGAACCCACCCATCATGTCTGATAGCGAAAGTCCAACAGGGAAGTTCTTGTTCGTTGAGTGGAAGAAAACCTGAGCTATTCCGAATCCTGCCCAAATCATCAGCAATGTGATTGTATGTGTCCGCATAATTGGGAACATTTGGATGAGCATGAACAGGAACCATCCCCAAATCAGTATGGAAATAACCATCTGAAAGTAGGCCGTACTTCCAGCGATTTGAAGGCCTTCCAAACCTGCAATTTTCGCATTCCCTCCATCAAAGATATCCGCATTGAGAGCGCCGAGAAGAATCGCAAGCACTGCTGACAGAATTGCAATCGTAAATTGCGGATTCCAATCGGTACGAATCAATTTCAACTGGAACATCAACTCTTGACGGATTTGTGGTATGAGTGGATGGAAATCGAAGAACTTCGGTTCAACTTTGACATCATTCAACCTGAATGGAAGTGCATCGTGAGATGCGTCATGGGTTGCTGACTCCCCACCGTCCATGTCACCCCGTGAACGTCCCCCTTTGAGGTTCTTGCGTTCCTACATTGACAAGCGAGAGCGTTAAACCCTGATGACGATTGGACAGAATTGCGAGCCGAGATCGCATAGCCTGGTAGTGCGCGCGACTGGAAATCGCGTGGGCCTGTCCCTCGGGAGTTCAAATCTCTCTCTCGGCGCCAATTCACATCCCTCTCGCCTGTTTTTGGAAGACGCGAAGCGGTTATATCGAAATGCTTGGTGGCATGGACGCCGCCACCGTGGCTTAGTGGTATAGCACCTCATTGGTAATGAGGAGGTCGCGAGTTCGATCCTCGCCGGTGGCTCCACCATCAAATCGACTTTTGATCGTCTTTTGCTCGGTAAACATTAAGAGTTGTCGGGATTGAATTCGTTGTGAAGAAGGGGACTTCTTCGGATGGGAAATACATGAGCACTACTACTGAAAAGAAGAACGATACGAAGGCACGCATCAAAGAACTGCAAACCCAAGTCGACGATTTGAAAGAACTTGTCAACACACTACTCTCTGTCATTGTTGAAGAACCAGATGGTGTTCACAGCGGTTCTGCACCAACAGGCGGGCATCCACTCGCCAACACCTGCATGTGATCAACCTTTGATGACGGCCATTGGCTCGAGGCGTAAAACCGGACGTGCAAGGTTTGCTCGGCTTGTATTTTCGATGACTTGATCCACATTCTTGTATGCTTCTGGAGCTTCCTCGGAAAGAATATTCTTTGTTGCAGCTTGTACAACAATTCCTTTGTTGCGAAGTTCGTTTTCCTTCTGTTCAGCGTTGATTTGTTTCCTTGCAGCTGAGCGGGATAATGCTCTTCCTGCTCCATGACAAGCACTCCCGAATGCTTGGTTTTGTTGTGTTCTTGGCCCTGCCATCAGCCATGAGCCGCGACCCATATCACCAGGAACAACCACAGGTTGGCCCGTATCCGAAAAGGATGCATGAACATCGGGTTGATTGCCACTAAACGCTCTTGTTGCACCCTTCCTGTGTACGACACATGTGCAGTTTTTTCCGTGAATGACATGGTCTTCAATTTTGGCGATGTTATGCGATACATCGTAGAGGGTTGACAATTCGACTTCTTCCCCGAGTTCAGCCTTCAAACCCTTGAACAAACGGTCCGTAAGGACAGCACGATTCGTAAAGGCAAAATTGGCTGCGGTTTTCATATCATTGAGATAGGCTTGACCTTGCTTGGAATGGATTGGTGCAGATGCGAGTTGACGATCGGGTAAAACGTAACCCCATTCCTCATCAATCCAATCGTTTCCTCGTTGCTTAAGTCGCAATTCCAACTGGTGAATGTGGTCACTGCAAACTTGGTGGCCGAGTCCGCGGGAGCCAGAATGAATCATTGCTACAACCTGATTCTCAGAAAGATTCCAATGTTGCGCAGTCTCAACATCAACGATTTCTGAAACCCGTTGTAGTTCGAGGAAATGGTTGCCACTTCCAAGCGTACCGAGTGCCTTCATGCCTCTTTGTTTTGCTCGATGACTGATGGATAACTCGTCAACCTCAAACGAACCATTCGACTCGACTGTGCCTGTAGCATGATGTTGTTCAACATCGATGGATTCAAGTTCACTCAATCCTCCACGTAAAATCAGATTCAGCTTGGATTCTGACAAGTCAATACCTCCTTTGCCTGAACCACCAGCAGGTATTCTGCCGTTCAAACGACGTGCCAATTTTTCGAGGTTCGGGATGTCGTCCGCTTCTAAATTAAGAGCAACAGCTCGTACACCACAATTGATGTCAAAACCAACAGCACCAGGAGAAATTGCACCGCCCTGTTCGCCATGTTCGACATTGGTTGCCACAACGCCTCCGATGGGAAGACCATACCCATAATGCCAATCGGCCATGCCCCAAGCGGTTCCAACCACACCGGGAAGTTCCGTTGCATTCATCAGTTGAATTGGCCCACGTCCGTCTTGATAATTTTCGATTTCTTCCATGGTTGAGATGATGGCTGCATCAACTTTCATTCGGTTGTGCGCTTTGATTCGAACAACACCCGGCGACGACAAGTCGACGTGCTTGGTCCAATCAGCAGCCATGGTTGTCGTTCAACCTCTTTCTTTTGATGATTTCCACTTTTGCACACCAAATAAAGGGAGGGTTGAAAGGACGGAATACCCCCCGCAGAAATGGAGGCGTTCCAATGAGTCTACCCCCGATTGACTTGGCAGTGTTCCATGACAATGGTTACACTCGGCATCAATGCCGTATCACTGACTTGTGGTTCTGGACATGCGATCCCCAACGGACGACCTGCGGAGATACTCACGAAGATGAATATTCCTTTATTGGAAAACCACTTATCGAGGGATTCGAACAACGTGGTCGTGCTTTGAAAGATGCAATGCGAGAAGCCTTCCTATCGTTTTTTGAAAAACATCAACATCATCGTGTTGAGCCCTATCCTGTTCTTGCACGATGGCGCGATGATATTCACCTCACCATCGCATCGATTGCAGACTTCCAACCTCACGTGACCTCAGGCCAAGTGGCGCCTCCGGCGAACCCGCTCACCATCTCACAACCGTGCATTCGTTTGACGGACGTTGATGCTGTTGGTCGTTCAGGTCGACACTTGACGACGTTCGAAATGATGGCTCACCACGTTTTCAATCGACCTGATGATGGCGAGATGTACTACTGGATGGAAGAATGCGTTGCTTACTGTCATTCCATGCTAACCGAAACATTCGGGATTGACGAAAAGGAAATCACCTACGTGGAGAATCCATGGTGTGGTGGAGGGAATGCAGGCCCTGCAGTCGAAGTCATTGTTGGCGGTCTCGAACTTGCAACGCTGGTGTTCATGAATCTCGAAGAATCGGACGATGGTGACATTGAACTCAAAGGAGATCGCTACAAAGAAATGCCACTGCAAATTATCGATACTGGCTATGGCCTTGAGCGATTTTGTTGGGCTGCTGCAGGAACACCCACCATCTACGAAGCGATTTACCCCGAAACGGTTGCTTGGCTCAAAGATCTGTCTGGCTTCTCAGATGTCGTCACCCGATGGCCTGATTTGGATCTCGATCAACTCCTTGGTGAGATGAGCCGTCTCAATGGAATAATGAACATCGAGCCCGGTGTTGATGCAGACGAACTTTCTCAGCTGTTCATCGCTCGTCTCGGACAACGTGGCGTTGATTTGACGAAAGAGCAATTCATGGCCATTACCGAGCCTTTGTCGCGTGTCTATGCCATTCCGGACCACCTTCACGCCTTGACGCATATGCTCGGAGATGGACTCGTTCCATCCAATGCAAAAGCTGGATACCTAGCACGTATGCTTGCCCGTCGAATTTTAAGAATGCGTGATGATTTAGGAATGGACGTATCACTTTCTGATCTCATCAACCATCATCTTGATGTCAACATGAGTGGGCATGAAATGAAACAAACAAGGGATGGACTCTTGACCATCATGAATCTCGAAGAGGAACGTTACAGCGAAGTGTTGAGGAAAGGAACCAATCTGATTCAACAGTCCTTGAAATCTGTTGACCAAGGTGCTGAAGAATTACCGGATGAGTTGCTCTTCCAACTCAATGATTCGCATGGGTTACCTCCTGACATGGTCATCAACATGGCACAGAAGAGTGGATGGACACATTTGCGACTCCGAACAGGTTTCTCTGCGGAAATGGCTGAACGACATGCTAAGATGGCAAAGGCTGCAGCCGCAACAAGCCAACAATCCTCACTCGTTGATCAATTACCGGTTCTTCCAGAAACGGTTCCTTTGTACTACAATGATGTTCAACAACGGAGTTTCGATGCGAGCGTGTTGGCTTCCATCCCTCTTGTTGGGGGGGTTGGGCCTGAAGGGGCGACACATGCAGTTGTTCTCTCTGAAACTTGTTTTTACCCTGAAGGCGGAGGTCAAGAAGGGGATTATGGGTCACTTACGACAGACGGAACCTCACGTCAAGTTTTGGACACGCAGAAGGAACAGAACCTTATCCTGCATCTCTGTGATGGCCCCCTTGAAATCGGGGACCTTGTTCACGGAACCATTGACTGGCGTCGACGGAAGCAGCTGATGGATCATCATACTGCTGTCCACATCGTAGGAGGTGCTGCACGACGCATTCTTGGCCCTCACATCTATCAAGCAGGAGCGAACAAATCAACAGAACTTGCTCGTCTGGACATCACACATTACCGTCGGCTTACTCGTGACGATTTGGATGCCATTGAAATTCTTGCAAACGAAGTTCTTGGACAGGTTTCTCGTACTGAAAAGACCATCCTTCCTCGCCATGAAGCTGACAAGAAACATGGATTTGACCTCTATCAAGGAGGTGCTCCCAAAGGCAACGAAATTCGCGTGCTCCGCATCTCTGACCACGATGTACAGGCTTGTGGTGGAACACATCATGATGAGCCTGGCCAAATCGGATCGATTCGCGTGGTACGGTCCACTGCGGTTCAAGACGGTGTCGAGCGTCTCCACATCGTCGCGGGTGAGTCCGCACTCAAGTTTGCTCGTGAACAAGACGAATTGCTCCGAGCAACATCGCAAACATTTGCTGTCTCCTCAGAAGACCTTCCGAAAACGGCAGAGCGTTTCTTCTCCGAGTGGAAAGAACAACGTAAGCGCATTGAACAACTCGAGGCAGAAATCGTTCGACTTCGAACCTCGGGCGGTGGAGATGATTCAATGACCATTGACGGCGTTCGTGTCGTTATCATGGAAGTTGAAGGGAACTTGAAACAGTTGACTTCGATGTTGCAAGAACTTACACGTGACGCTGCAACACCGACACTCGCAGTGTTGGGTTCCAAGGAAGGTGGTGGTAAACTCATGGTTGCATGTACAGAAAATACGATTGCAGCAGAACGTTACAACGCAGTTGATTTGCTTCGCTCCATTATTCCAAACATCAAGGGTGGCGGTGGTGGTCGTCCAACCATGGCTCAAGGTGGAGGTTCGGATGCAACCGGTCTGGATAATGCATTGCAAGCCGCGAAAGACCTTGTTCAATCATAAAGCGATTCTAGTGCCAATCTGTCAAATTCAGACGCAGCATTTTCAATGGCATCGTTCAGATTGAACCAGGCCGCAGCCTCGATTTCTCCTTGTTTCAATTTCAGTTCTTCAATCGACCCGTTCCATCGTCCACAATATGTGAAACTGACAAACGATACACCGTCTCTGAAGAAAGATCGTTGCGTGATGACAGGTTTACGATTGTCGAGTTCAATGAGAATTCCTAACTCTTCCTGTGTTTCTCGAACGCATCCCTCTGCAGGTTCTTCACTGTGATTCATGTAGCCTCCTGGTAAACCCCAGTATCCTTTGAAAAAACCTCTCTCAACCTTTGCCATGAGAATCTCCTTCTTGTTGTTGCGAATTATGACCTTGGATACGAGACGATGAAGAGAACGGTAGACCGCTTCTCGTGCTACTGGGTGAACAGCGTTGTCGGAGACGACTTTGTCTTTCCAGGTCCAATGCTCGGGCCAATCCATTTCTGGTTCACCGTGCAAGACTGTGTATGTCTCATTTCCAAACCGAAGATCGGTTTCACGACCTGCTGTCCATGATATTCCATGATGTTCAACTTCCTCAGGTGTTGGGAATCGTAGCAAAATTTCGTTTGTGTTCCGGCCCATGATGCAATCTTTGGGTCCATCACCATTCTCATCCACCAGCAGAAGTTTTCCGTCGTGTTCGAGATAGACGACGGTTCTCGGGTGCATGGTCCTTCCTTGACTTCTCCCTTCATGAAGCCTCGTCTTTGATGGAATGGGTTGAAGTAGGACTTTGCCCTCGTTGAATCATGCACGTAGAAGACATTCGTCCAGAGGGCTGGGCTTGCACATACCTCGTCGCAAACAACGGTGAAGCCGTTCTAATCGACCCTGTGTATGACTACATCAAGCATTATGAAACAGTGCTTGCAGAACGAGACCTCAAGCTCGCAGCATGCATGGCAACACATACCCATGCCGATCACATCACCGCCTGCTTTACGCTTAGTGAGGACCGAAGCATTCCGTTTTACATGTGGAAGGATACTGCCTCTCTTGGTGTAACGGATTACATCGATGAGGACTCCACCATTACCATTGCTGGTGTGGAGTACACATTCCTTCACGTACCAGGGCACACGCAAGATTCTGTGATTATTTGCATTGATGGTCACATTTTTACTGGCGACTTTTTGTTCAACGGTGATGCTGGTGTTGGACGTGATGACCTGCCTAGTGGTCGTCTTCTCGAACACTGGAATTCAATACAGTCGCTTTCTGTGTTGCCCGATCATGTACTCGTCTGCAGTGGTCATGAACCACCAGGGACAGAGTTGCAAACACTCGGATGGAATCGTGAGCACAACCCAATCTTGACCATGGCCTCGTTTGAGGAATTTGTGGAGTGGCAAACTCAAACAGCCGAAAAGCTCGGCTCTGTATCGAAAATCAAAACCGCCCTCCCGGCAAACATATTCGCAGAAATTCCTGATGACATTCCTTGGCTTTCACAGTAAGTGCAAACACATTTGAAGTGCCTTCTCGTCGGTTGAATATGTCCAAATTGCAACGTAAGAAAATCCACTTGGTTTTTTTCCTTCAATTGGTATTCCTGCTTTCACTGTCGTCACCTCTTGTACAAGGTACAAACCCATACGGTGACGTTAGTAAAATGGACGCAGCTCTCGAGTCCGCCTTGCAATCGGCACAAGATGTCGATGAATCCTTCGAGGTGATCTTCCAACTCCATTCGCCTGTGACAGATGCTGATTTGGCTTACTTCTCTAAGATCGGAGCGACGCACCTTCACGAAGCGAAACTGATTGATGGTGGATTAATTGAAGCCCCTACGGATGTTCTTCGAAAACTTTCAAACTGGGAACGAGTCGAATATCTTGAATTAAACCGTGAATTGGATTTCTTCTATTTGCCGCCTGATTGGGGTGGTAATCCGACGGATCCCTCCCTTATGATGCATGAAACAACACATGTCGTTCGAGCAACAGACGCATGGCACCGAGCCATCATCGATGTCAATGGAAATGTACAGTTTGAAACGGACAATGCTTTCACCGAATGGGACGGAGATGGAACCGCTGTTGTCGACCTCGATACTGGTGTTGATGCGGGCCATCCAGACTTCGATTATCTTGAACCTTGGACTGGTGAGAAAGTGATCTACTCCGCAAAATGGAATGGCGTTTGGACAGAAACTCGAAACTCCGACACATCCTCAGGACACGGAACACACGTCGGTGGCACCATTGCAGGAAACGGTGATGCATCTGCTGGACGAAGAGCAGGCGTTGCGAAGGGTGGACAAATGGTCGCATTAGGAACGGGCGATGGCGCCTCCATCTTTGCTGCAGAGCAAGGTCTCGAGTGGACGTTTGAACACTCAATTCCATCGCAAAACCCGTATCATATTCGTGTTGTATCGAATTCATGGGGGACAGACGGTGATTACGATCCAAACGGCGCTATCGCTACAATCACTGACAGACTCACTTTCGAAAACGGTGTTGCCGTTATCTTTGCCGCTTCCAATTCAGGTGGCTCAGGTGGTGGAGGCGAATGTGGTGGAGATTTGCGAACAAACGTGTACGCCAACACGCCTTCTGCGATCTCCGTTGCTGCTCTGACCCATGACGGAACTCAGGTCACTTCGTTTTCTTCAAGAGGTTGTATGAATCAACAGCATACATGGCCAGATGTCGGCGCTCCAGGACGTGACATTTGGGCGACAGCCCCTCGTGGAACCGCCATCGACGCAAGCACTCGGACGCAAGGTGACCTGTATTACATGGCCATCTCAGGTACATCCATGGCAACCCCTCACGTTGGTGGCATGGCTGGAGTTATTCTCGATATCGCACCATCCTTGGGTGTCGCAGATTATCATCGCGAAGATCACGATGAAGGTGATAGCCTCGTCGGGGGTGAGGGTACTGCTGCATATGGGCAATTTGAAGATTGGGATACAGCCAACTATTCACGTGTTCACGAACTTGAATTGATTCTCGAATTAACGGCTCGCTACGAAGGAATGGAAAATTCTTGCGAAGACGGGAACAGTGAAGATTCATGCAACGATATTCCGGAGGAATGTTATCGTTCGGCAACTGGTGAATGCCACGATTGGAGAATTGGGCACGGATTGACGGATGTCGATGCGGCTATGGCATTGGCACGAACACTTCAACTCATGCGCGACCAAGATGGCGACGGTTTCGTTGATCATCCCGAATACACAGTTTGGGATGCATGGGCCATTTACGAATCCATGATGGTTGAAGCATCCATCCCTGTTAACACAGACCGAGTAAGTCATAGCTGGAAGGGCGATTGGAATCATTTCAACAACGGTGCTACCGGTGCTGTGTATTACACCGAAGATTCGCATTACGTTTGGATTCCAAATGGAACTACCCAAATGGAGGCTCGGTTCGTACCAACAGAATTTGATTTGGATACCGCCCAAGGAGGTGCCTTGCAACTTGAAATCGATCTTGGAGAAGATGGTAGCAACGATGCACAAGGCGCGTGTACACGTGTTTCGGACGCTTGGATTTGCGACCTCGATGTTGAATCATCGCACTGGAATTCATGGGCACATTTTGATGTCACAGGTCAGGCATTCACGTTCTTCGGTATCCTCAACGATCCTGAGTTCTTTGAATCCCGAATTCCCTACACGGTTGACGTTACACTCACGTTGGACTTGAGCGAACCTGTCGATATTTCCGTCGAGCAACGACCTGATTTCTACTCGGACCTCGACCCTGCCTCTCCCTCGGATGCTTACGATTCTGAGTACGATGGTATGCTCACCTTCACACGACCAGTGTACGACCAACAAGCCGTTGCAGCATTGATTCAACCAAAGGAAGTTGCCACAGACGATGTTGAAGGAGGCTTCTTCTCCGCTCTTGGAGATCTGTTTTCCGAATACTTCGGGGCTGCAAGTTTCTTCTTCTTGTTCGTTCTTCTAAGTGCCCTCGGAATTGGATATCTCGTGCGATCGAGCCGAATCGATGAACCGAAACTGTTGGTTTCTACATCCGTAGATGCTGAACTCATCGAAGATTAGAGAGGGTTCTGTGGTGCTTCTTTTGGAGCACTACTTGGCATCGATTCGAGATCCTCAAAGGTTAGTTGTCCGGTGTGAATTTCTTCAATTTCTTGAAGCCGCTCAGCCATTGGTTTTCGTACAATAAATTCGATACGACCTTTGCTTCGTGTCAAATCGTAGGAAAGTGGGTCAAGTGCTTCGATGACCTGTTGTTCGAACGATCGTTGTACTCTTCGTCCTCTCCAAATCGAATACCCCCATTGATATGCAATCCCAACGATAGCCGCACCGTAGAGGATGGCAAGGAAGGTTGCAGCAAACAAGGCGGCATTTCCGCCGCGGGCTTCCTCAAGCAAATCTCGCCCAAGGAGAAATATCAGACCAACACCAACTAAAGGTTTGAGCAGCGACTCTACCCACTGGTCAATCGGTATGAGTCGACCTTTGGATGGGTCAACAAAGACTAGGTCTGTTTCAAACGCTGTTGATAGTACCCCGACCAGTGCCAACAAAGCGATATACAACAAGGAGGAGAGAATGATTTCAGTTCCAAAGTTATCCAACTTGAAGATCCAATGAACAATCAAATAGGCGAACAATCCCAAAAATACACCACGTGGTACTCTGTGAAAGTGCTCGATGTGCTGTGAAAATTCAGTGTAATTTCGCTCTTGTGCAGGATTACCACGGTGGGCTTGAGGGATGTGGATGATTTGCCAATGCATCGTTCGCTCGACGAGGCTCATGATTCGAATCAAGATTCGTCGCCTGATAAGAACAAATTCAACCAAAAGAATCACGGGCAGACCAACCAGCATGACTGGAAGTGCAACGATGAATGCGAGTGGAAAAATAATCAAAGCTGGAAGGATAAGGAAATGGGAAATCGATAATGGATTCAATATGTCAGCCTCAATCAACCGTTGTCGTGATGGAGTAATTCTCAAGCTTCGAGCAACATCGTTCAGTGAATGTCGATAACTTTCCAATTGTCTTCCAGAATCTATGATTTGTCGAACGTTGGTTCGGTACTCGGATTCTTCATGACTTCCACCGATCCAATACTGCCACATAAAGCGGAGCGGAATCGCTGTCAAAACAGGTACAGATAGGATGCCTAGGGCCCAGACAAGTGATTGAAGATCAACCTCTGCTGCCATAGGCTCACTGGACCGTCCCAGTTTTCTCCTTCCTATCAATCCATTGTGAAAAACTCGAAGCGAACCCAATGTTCTAACACCTCTTCGATAAGCATCATCCATGCGAAGAGTAGCCGTAACCGACGGTATGGCGCAAGAGGCCGTCAAGAAACTCGAAAGCGCTGGTTGCGAGGTTGTTCAGGATTTCATCGAACACGCCCAACTGGTTGATGGGGCATTGGCTGATTTCGATGCAATCATCGTTCGCAGTGCAACCAAACTAACGAAAGAAATGTTGGAAGCAAGTCAACCTCGCTTGAAGGTGGTTGCTCGTGCAGGCGTTGGTGTCGATAACATCGATCTTGACGCAGCATCTCGTCTCGGCCTACCGGTCGTCAACGCACCTCGGGCGAGTACTCAGAGCGTTGTTGAACTCACCGTTGGCCATTTGCTGTCTTCGCTTCGCTTCATCCCTCGTGCCGATCGATCACTGCGTGATGGTGGGTGGGCGAAAAAAGAACTCAAAGGGACAGAGCTCTATGGAAAACGACTCGGCCTTGTTGGTTTCGGACGAATCGCACAAGGCGTTGCGAACGTCGCTCAAGCGTTTGGAATGGAGGTTCATTCCTACGATCCCTATCTCCCACTTGCTATCGCTAGGAAGGCAGGTGTGACGATGCACAAAAACGTCGACAATCTCTTCAAAACATGTACGCATATCTCCATTCACTGCAACTTGACTGAGGAAACACATCATCTTGTCAATCAAAAGCGCATCAGTATGATGCCCGGCGTCGATCCGTTCAATCTCAAATGTGGCAATCATGTCGTTAACTGTGCACGAGGAGGCATCGTTGATGAAGATGCAGCTTTCGAAGCACTTGAATCTGGACAATTGTCGTCCTTGGCCCTTGACGTCTTCGAATACGAGCCAGTTGATCCCACATCCCCTCTTCTTCAACATCCGAATTTCCATGGTACGCCTCATATCGGTGCTGCTACCATCGAAGCACAGCGTCGTGTAGGGCTTGATATCGTCGATGCCGTCCTCACTGTTTTGGATGGTGGCATGGCCGAAACCACTGTCAATCGAAGCAATCTTTCCTGACCATTTTCACTTTTCAGAAGGGGTTCGCACAACGCTTCCCTAGCGTTCGTCGTTCCAACACCATGGGACGAACTGTACCAACCTGGCGAGGACGCGTTGAACAAGAGATCGAAATTCTCGTACCGTACCGGCGCGCATTATCCCATGAGGATCGCTGTCGTTTTGATGCGATGCTCCATGATGTTCGAATGCGTCGAGCAGCAGGTGGCATGCTTCCTGCGCACGAGGCGTGGAGGCCGATGCTTTTGTCGATGATTCTTGGTGCTCATGAACGAATTCAAGCGCTTGAACAACGTATTGCATCTCTTCAACAACATATTTTGTCTTTGGATGGAGACGGTCATGACCAGCACTAGTGGCTGGATTTTGGACGCCCATCTTTGCTCAGCACAACTCGAAATGCTGGTATGGATTGTGACTGAGGAGGGCTCTGTTGTTTCATTTCGTGAGCCTTGGCATCCTACACTGCATGTCGCCGGAAGTTCATCAGATCTCGATCATCTCGTCGAATGGTTGTCGCAGCCAGAACTCTGGATACGATACGGTCTGCAACGTTATGCCTTTGAGAGAAAACGACCCGAATTGGGTTCCTTCGATACGGAACGTATGCTCGCACTTACGCTCGAATCGTCCGCTACATTACGCGCACTCGCCGAACACATCGATGCGCGTGGTGAACATGTTCGATACAACCTCTATTCCGTAGATGTTCGAGCTGAACAGCAGTACCTCACTTCGAAGCGATTGACCATTGGTTCACCTGTGTGCCTCGAAAACAACCACCTTTCGCTCTTGGAAAGAGATGTTCAACGACGTGACTGGCGATGTTGTCGACTTGAGGTTGTTCTCGAGGAGATTGGTCAAGGAGAAACGCTGTGTCGCCAGCCAACACGTGTTTTCGTTACACCATGCGATACGTCTGGCACCGTCACAGGGCCACAAGTTGCTTTTTTTCTGCAGCAATCCTCATCTCTCCAACAATTGGAACAGTGGTTTCAAGCGTATGATCCTGATCTTGTGCTGTCGCTGCGTGGCGATACCGAAGGGTTTCCACATCTGTTGCGCTACGTTGAAGCCAAACATACAGCGCTCTGTCTTGGACGAAACCAAACCCCTCTGAGACAGATTGGTCAAACGAGGATTCTTTCGTCCTATGGGCAGGTGTTGCGAAGCAATCCTCAGTTCCCACTCGAAGGTCGTATTCATATCGATCTTTCGTCAAGTTTCATGTTTCGGGAGGGGGGACTCGATGGACTGTACGAACTTGCGCGTGTTTCTGCAACGCGAATCAGTGATGCCTCAAGGAAATCTCCGGGTTCGGTGATCAGCGCGATACAATACCGAGTAGCGATGGAAGATGGTGTGCTTGTTCCGTGGAAAAAGACGCGTCCCGAGGACACGAAGTCTGCATGGGATTTGTTGCAATCCGACCGAGGAGGGCTCTACTTGGACAGCCGGCCTGGTGTCTATGCTAACGTCATCGAACTCGATTTTGCAAGTCTCTTTCCAAGCATCATCGCAACACGCAACATCTCTCCAGAGACATTGAATTGCAGTTGTTGTCAACCGACCAAGAACACCACGCCACTACCTCTCCACCCGGATGAAGCCAAAAAGCGGTTTCAATTGCAACAGCAGCAATGGAAATCAGCAAGTCTTGCATTTCCTCAACAGTGCTCAAATGCGTTTCAGGTCCCTGAATTAATGACGCATACATGTGGTCGCAGGCATGGTTTTCTCGGCCGAGTCGTTGCACCTCTCATCGAACGACGTCGTCACCTTAAGCAGCAAATTGTCGTTAAGGGCGATGCCGCCGATCGTCAGCAGAACGCTCTCAAATGGCTTCTTGTCACGTGTTTTGGTTACACGGGATATCGAAACGCTCGTTTTGGTCGTATTGAAGCACATGAAGCCATATGTGCTTGGGCTCGTGAACTTCTCTTGCAGACCATCGAATGTGCCCAAGAACGTGGTTGGGAAGTGTTGCATGCCATTGTCGACTCCATCTGGATCCGTGATCGAGAGGGTCGTTCTCTCGAAGAACAGCATCACTCTGCGATGGATCTTTCGAATCATGTGCATAAAATGACGGGCATTCCTCTCGAATACGAAGCAACGTACCGCTGCATTGCCTTTCTTCCAAGTCGGATGCACAGCGGTGGTTCACTGACGAAGTATTGGGCATATGGCGAGAAGGGAATGAAGATTCGAGGGCTTGAGTTACGGCAACATTCGACGTGTCCTTGGGTTGCTCAACTGCAAACACGCGCCTTAGAAATGCTGGCGAATGCCGATGATTTGGCAGATGGCATTCCAAGCTATCGTGTACAATGCCAAATTCAACGGCTTCTCCTCGACGAAGTGCAGCGTCTTGAACACTACCAGATACGTGCAAAGGATTTGCTCGTTGCCCAACGAATCTCTCGAAGGCCCTCTGCGAATTCCTCACAAACCGTGGCCATGTTGGCCTATCAGCGCTCAGAGTCGCTAGGTTATCCTTTGGAATTGGCCTCAAAGGTACGTTTTGTTGTGTGCACAAAAGATGCCATTAATCCGTTGCAACGTGTTGTTCTTGCACGGGAATGTGAACACCTGGATGGTCCATTTCGGCGCATCGATGTTGATTACTACCGTCGACTTGCTGTGCGGGCAATATGGTCGGTTCTCGCTCCATTTGGTTGGTCGGAAGAGCAACTGCTTGAGCCGCCAGTCGCTCGGCTGGAACAATGGATGTAAAGTGGCTCAATTGTTGTTGGTCTATTGGATGGCTCGATTGTTTCATGGTCACTTGGTAAACGCCTGTGGAGCCTGTGAGCCGAAGTGTTGTTTTCTCTCGGTCCCCCCATGTTCCTTGTAATCGATGGCGAACATAAGGCCGCATCGTATGCTTGAGTTGTTGATGCAAGGGAGAGGTCGTCTTTCCATCGAGAAGAACAATTGGACAGTTTCGACCTACTTCTTCAAGCGAAGCCATGCAATGGCGTAGAATCGAACGTGCTTCAAATCGTTTGATTTGTTCATCAAGGAACATTGCGAGCATACCATCGACAACGATCATCGATGCCTGTGTTAATGCAACCTCATGCCGAATTCTTTGGATAAGTGCATGCAGTTGATGTAAGGTGAATCCTCGCCCAATGTACAATCGACGTAACCCGTCTTCGATAGGACAATCCAGTGAACGCATGGATGGAAAAAATCCGCTTGGATCAAATCGATGACCTCCATCAATCCAATGCACAGCATGCCCTCTCGAAAGAAGAATGCTCGTCCAATGTTGAGCGAGTACTCGCCCGTCTTTTCCAAAGTATCCTGGTCCCTCGAGCAGGGTGATGCCTGTCGAAGGGATACGCAGTTCACTACGTTGTCGTTCTACTGGATGCATTGTCTCACCAAGTATTGCCAATCACTGAAACCAAACCTCAGTGTTTTTGTAGGGAGTAATGGAAAAGTGAAGGATGAATTTCAAACACTGTCGACAAGTGTGTCGATGTGTGCGTGAAGAGCGAATCATCATCCATTGCGACCTCGATGCATTTTTCGCATCGGTCGAAATCCTTCATCATGGCTTTCCTGAGGATGAACCGTTAATCATTGGCTCGGATCCGATGCAAGGACGTGGCCGAGGCATTGTATCGACGTGCAACTATGCTGCAAGGGAATACGGTGTTCGGTCTGCGATGCCAATTTCTGAAGCATGGCGCAGATGTCCCGGACACCCTTTTGGCCCTGCCCGCTTCATTAGGGGTACTCGATCATTGTATTCGATGGCTTCACGACGCGTTATGAAGATTCTGAGGCAAGATTCAGACAAGTTTGAACAGGCGAGCATCGACGAAGCCTATCTCGATGTTACTGAGATTGTCAAGCACGATTGGGATGAAGCGATGGCCCTTGCACGAAGACTGCAACGATCGATTCATGCGAAGGTAGGCTTAACAGCATCTTTCGGAATTGGGCCAACACGAATCATAGCGAAGATGTCCTCCGAAGTGAACAAACCAAACGGTATTCATCGAGTTCTACCCGATGAGATTTCAGAGTTCTTCGAGGCTCGATCTGTGAGAGAAGTACCGGGCATTGGTCCGAAAACTGCCAATGTTCTCTCGGAGTGGGGTGTGACAACCATGGACGAGGCCGTTGAATTGGGTGAACTCGCTCTAGCCAGAATGACATCTCGTCGATTTGCTTCTTGGTTGTTGAGGGTGGTTGAGGGTTTAACTTCCAACGATGTTAGTCCTCTAAGATCCCGTCGCTCGATTGGCAAAGAGCGAACATTTTCCAGCGATCAAAGTGATCATGAGCATGTGCTCGAACTTCTTGAACAATTGACACAGACTGTGCTAGAAAAGGCTCGAACTGAAGGAATTGCAGGCCGTCTTGCAGAAGTCAAAATCCGGTACACTGGTTTCGAAACACATACGCACGGACGATCAATACCTGTTGCCATGGACGATACAGATGTGTTTCTGAGACAAGTCCGCAGACTGTTTGCAGAAAACGTCCACCAGGACGAAAAAATCCGCCTCATCGGTTTTCGACTAGGGCAACTCGAAGAATTGGACTCCCGTCAAACGACGCTGGATTTTGTCGATGAATCAGAGTAATTTGTGCATCCGAGTGAGGGTATCATGGAATCCAGTGAGGTTGTCTGGAATCACGATGCCTTCAATCTCAGCATTCAGCGATAAGCCGTTTTCTTTCTTCGTTTTCCAAACCTCACTGTTGAAGGATTCAATGCCTGAAGTTTTGGAATTCAAATCCTCATCGACCGATGGTAGATTGGGGAAGGAATCAACATCAACAGCGCTCGTTCCGTAGAGCGTCATCGATATGTGATGGCAAAAGAAGGGACAAACTGGGCTGAATGCAGCGAGGAAATCACGTAGAATGCTATGAATGGTCCAAGCAGCATGCTGATCTCCATCGTACAACCGAGATTTTGCCATTTCAAGCCAATGTGAAGGCAAAATCCCAGTTCCGAATGTCTTGAGTGCCTGAGTGGCAGTGTAAATATCGAGGTTTTCCCAAGATGTTCGAACGCTTGCCATCATGGTTGCGAACTCAGATTGAATCCAACGATCTTCAATAGGATACGGTGCAGATGGCTCATCCTCTGGACAATCAAACTGGCTGGCAAATCGGGCGACGTTGAATATCTTCGTTAGTACACCGAAGTACTTCGATTCAATTTCTTCTGGATTGATGTGAAAATCATCTCCAACTTGAGCTTCGCATGCCTTCCACAGACGAAAACACTCACTGCCAATTTTGTTCGCTTTGAGACTGACCGAACCATCAGGTCCTCGCACCTTCCATGAACCTGTTCGTCCTCCTGCACCACATTCGAGGACACTATCTGCATCAATTCCATTTCCGAGCGATTTGGACATCTTTCTGCCCCACGGGTCCATGCCTAGACCATCGATCCATACATGCTTGAAACCAGGTTTCTCTAGCAACAGGGCAGATTTCAGAAGGGTGTAATACAACCACGTACGAACGATTTCTTTTCCTTGAGGGCGTAAAGCCGTTGGGAACGCCTTTTCGAAAACCTCTGGTTGGTTGAGATACCCGCTGACAAACAGATTGGAGTTGGAGGAATCCATCCACGTATCGAAGACTTTCTCTTCACCACGGATTTGTCCCATTTGTTCTTCAAGTTCGGAATACAATCCGATGTCTTCTCTTGTGTCTCGCTGCAGAACTCTCGACCCTTCAGGAGGTGCGTCCTTCCACGGCTGTACATAGGTTCCAGCTGGTGGAACGATGATGTGTTCCTCGTCTTCGGAGTACCAAATTGGAATTTCAGTGTGGTACCATCGTCGTCGTGATATTGGCCAATCGATGCTGATGTTGTCCATCCAATCCAACAAGAATTGTCGGTTGCGCTGCGGGTGGAATTCGATCTGTTCAATCAAGTCGAGCATCTTGTCTTGCATGTGTGTTTGGCGAACGTACCATTCCTTCAGTAGGATGATTTCGACAGGATTCTTTCCTCGTTCTGAAACGGGAACTTCTTGCTGTCGCTCTTCAATGGCATCGATATTGCCCTCCATTTCCAACATCTCGATGGCTTTTGCACGGGCATCAAGGACGGATAACCCTTCAAGTGGACCCGAGATTGAGGTCATGCATCCGTTCAAATCGATCGCTTGGAATGGTGCTAGGCCTAGTTCTCTGAAGACTGCGACGTCGTTTTGATCACCGAACGAACAAACCATGAGAATTCCACTTCCAAACTCGGACTTGACCGATGGGTGTGTCTGTATTTCAACGGATTGTGCACGTCCGGATACTGGCATTGGAAGAATGGCTTTCTTCCCAACAAGGTGTTGGTAACGCTGGTCATCTGGATGAACAACAACGACGCCACAAGCGCAAATCAATTCCGGCCGAGTTGTCGAGATAACAAGGTCCTCACCGTCTTCGGTCGTCCAACGAACATCAACCAATTTGGTCATTCGACCAATTCGCTCCACTTCAGCATCAGCAATGGTCGTTCCTTCGACTGGGTCGTAGATGTTGGGTCTCAAATCTTCGACGATGTCTCCTTTCTTGAACAGTTCAATGAAGATTGATTGGGTTACTGATCTGTAATCAGGAGCGTCGGTGAGATACTCTGCGGCAAAATCGCAAGATAGGCCAACACGAGCAGCAGTTTTTCGCATGGCTTGTGTGAACGTCTCGATCGTTTCACGACATAAATTGAGAAACTCTTCTCGGCCGTATGTCTTCATTTTCCGCTTTGTGTTCTTTTCGACGGTGAATTCAATATTGATTCCGTTCCGATCCACACCCCAAGGGAAGTAGACTTCCTTACCAAGCAATCGCTGAGAACGTGCCAGAACATCGATCATCGAATATTGTGCAACAGCGCCAATGTGCCACGTTCCCGATGGGTATGGAGGTGGTGTGTCAATCACAAAAATTGGTTTCCCACTCTGTGGATTGAAACCATATCGTTGTTGATAGGCATTTTCATCGGCGTAATGTTGTTCTTGTATGCTCTTTTCGAGGTCGATTGACCATCGCTTTTCTGGAAGTCGAGGCGTTCCCATGCTTAACACCGGCCCTGCCCCCTGTGAACGGGGGGGTCCGATTGACCCTGTGTGCGTTTCTTTTTCAACGGTTCCCTCACAACGAGACAGCAATACTTTCAATGAAAGACCCGAGGGGCTACTGGGTAGCCGTATGCCGGAAGACGCCGAAGACACAACATCCTCCCATGGTGAGGAGGACGTTGGACGCATTCAGGCGATTGCTGACTACAGTCGAGAGCGTGTACGAGTAGCCTCGGTTGACATCTCTGCCCGAGTGCGTGACTTTGATGCAAAAAAGGCAGTTGATGCAGTTCTCGAAGCTCCGAAGAGGTTGAAACGGGAATGGCAAAAAACCGGAGCAACAGGTGTTATCACACGTTTTCCGATTGCAACAGTGGCCTTGTTTTTGATGATCACATTGTATTTTGTCACAACGTCAGGATTCCTTGACGACACGCAGTTTGATGATGATCCGAACGAACCTGCACTCAATGTCAATGGTGACATGGAAGTATACCTCCCAGATGGGAGTGAAGTCAAGGAACTAATCGAAATGGTTGAAGCGGATTGGACGACCAACGTTATGGTCATTTACATAGAATCGGATAAAAACAACATAACTGACCAAAGGATTTTGCAAGAAATCAGTTATGTTGAAAAAAGCATCAATCCTTATGTCTCTGACAATGAAAGCGATGATGTCATTTACATTCTTTCAATTTCGACGGTACTGAAGGAAATCAATTCAAGTTTGCCGCGTGTACGTGACGCTTTCATCACCGAGTTGGGTCGCCAATGCCCATCTTTCCAAGAGGTCTGTGAGAACTTCGCCGCTAGTGTCAACACGGCATTGTCGGCAGGTGATGACCAATTTGCTGGTGGTTACGAAATTCCTTCCCAGACAACCATCGATTTGATCATCGGTGAAATGTACGAAAACGATGGGTCTCCTACGCCAGGTCTGGATAAACTCGCACGGAATACCAATGCATGCAGCGGCCAACCGAACGATGAAGGTACTGATGACAACGGTTGTTTTGATGGCGAGGACTTGAAACTCGATCGAGCCATTATGGCAGTTGCAGTTGTCGACTCTATCGAGGCCAAAGATATCATCGAGGCAACACAACAACGCCTTGACAACATCTCGACCGAACAGCGTCCATGTGAATTCGATCAAAACGGTAACCCAGCGAGTGCTGACCGTTGTACCTGGGACGATCTTGGCCTGAAAATGACTCTTACAGGGCCCGTTCCCATTACGAATTCTGTGACCGAGTTTTCGTTCCGTTTGTTCTGGGAAATTTTCCCGCTAGCAGTTGTCCTTGTCGCTATTGGTCTCTTTGTCTTCCACTCAGATCTTCTGCAAGCAGGTATCTCTGGTATACGCCCAATTCAAGGAATCAAAGTCGTCATCATTGCCGGTCTTCCAACACTGTGTGCAGTCTTTTGGACATTGGGAATTATCGGGGCATCGAATTATGAAGTGACGATGACGGTCATTATCGTGGGTCCAATTTTGCTTGCATTAGGTGTCTCGTATGGTTTGCACATCACCAACAGATACGCTGAAGAAGAAGGTAGCAGAACCGAAAAGATGCAAGCTTCGATGAAATCAACTGGTCGTGCTGTTTTCTTATCTGCTGTCACAACCGTCATTGGATTTATTTCACTGATTTTCACGCCTATGGCGCCAATCAAAACCGTTGGTATTGCGCTTTCAGGTGGAATTGTCATCGTCTACATCCTGACGATGTTTATGGTTCCAAATCTTACCCTGATTCTTGATTTACGTAAACCGAAACATCCTCCACTGAAAGTGTTTGATGCTGCTGTTGACGTACCGGTCAAACGCAACCGTAGTCTTATTGCGTTCTTCCTAATCCTGGTATTCGTTTCAGCAACGCTTGGCCAGTCCAATGTTGAAGAAAACATCGACCTGCTGGGTATGGCTCCTGAAGGTGAGCAACCGGTCATCAAGATGAAACAATACAGTCGTGAGTTCAATGCAGGCCAAATCGGTATGGTTCTTGTCCACGCAAACGTATCTGGCGATGTCACCGACAACGACCCAACCAATGATGATCCCGCTCAAAATCTGAAAATCATTGACGGCCTAGAGAGGAATCTCAATACTGTTGAAAATGCATCTGCTGTTTCTGTCGTGTTCCTCATGAAAGCAACTGGACTTGCCCCTACTCTCTCTGGTCAACCACTCCTTGCACAAATTCAAGAGATTCCTGGCTATGATATTCTACCAGAGGATGTTCGCAACACCTTCGAAGTCTTGCTTGATCAAGAGGTAACACAAGGTGCAACATTTTGGGATTTGCTGACCACTCCTGAAGAATTTGGCTTGCCGGGTTCAACGCAGAGTCAAATTTTCTTGCTCGATGTATTCTACTCTTCTCTGACAAAAGAAATGCGTGAAATTTTCATCAATTCGGATTATGATCGAACGCTGATTTACATCGACATGCCATTTATTCCTGTTGCTGATACCGCAGTGGCTGTTGATCAAATCAACGAATACTCTGAGGGATTCCAAGGTACGCATCAAGAACGTGCTGAAAAACTGACAGGAGTCGCTGCAACCGCTATCGAAGTCAACAAATTGATTGTTGATTCGCAATGGACCTCACTCGGATTCGCCATCGTGCTTACGCTGATTGTACTCGCCGTCGTGTTCAGAGACATTCGGTATTCACTCTTGACGACATCACCTGTGATTGCTACCGTTGCACTCCAATGGCTCGTTATGTGGCAAATGGATGTGCCATTATCCCTCGTAACCGTCATGATCGGATCGATTCTTGTTGGCGTCGGGGTCGACTTTTCGATTCACATCGCCAATCGTATACGTGAACTTGGCGGTGGGATTGAGGCGATTCGTTCTGCAGCGGTTGGAACAGGAATGTCGCTGTTTGAGGCTGCAGTCGTCACATCGCTTGGTATGTTTACTGCCTATCAAATTCCAATTCCTGAAATCAAACCTTTCGTGACGGTTATCCTCATTTTGCTCTGGGTTGCAGCAGCAAGTGCTTTGCTCCTCCTACCCGCTATTTTCGTTACACTCGAGAAACTTGGAATCGGAGTTGTCGGTGGACCTTCTGCAATGTCAAGACGATTGGGACTTGGTAAAATGAAAGCAGATGACCCAGACGTTTTGGAAGCCGTTCTCATCCACGAACCGAGCAACAAAGAAGCGTGGTGAAGCCAAGCAAAGGGATAAGACCTGTATTCCTACCAACAAACATGGTCAAGTACTGGTTGATGAAGTCCGAACTCGACGTCTATCCCTACGCACAACTTGTTGCTGATGGTAAGACGCATTGGGATGGAGTTCGCAATTACCAAGCAAGGAACATGATGCGTGACGAAATGAAGGTTGGAGATTTGATCCTTTACTATCATTCAAACTGCAAACCACCTCATGTTGCAGGGATCGCCAAAGTATGCAATGAAGGGTATGGTGACTTCACATCTTGGGACTCCTCCTCAAAATACTTCGATGAGAAGTCAACTCCAGAAAATCCGAGATGGTTCATGGTCGATATTGAGCCTGTATGTGAACTCCAAAACATCGTCTCATTGGATGCTGTGCGACAAGAAGAAGCACTTGCAGATATGTTGCTAATACGAAGAGGGCAACGACTTTCGATTCAGCCAGTCAAAGAAAACGAATTCCGACACATCTGCAGTATGGGTGGTGTTGACCCATCCAAAATTGAGTGAAGTGATTCCATGCAACACATAAGCGCAACAGATCGTGCTCTCAACATAGAGTACGCCATTCGCGATGTGGTTGTTCCTGCTACAAAACTCGAAGCACAAGGTCACTCCATTATCAAGCTCAACATCGGTGATCCAATCGCATACCCGGGATTGCCAACCCCTTCACACATGGTCGAAGCCTTCGTCAAAGCGCTGAACGACGGAAAGAATGGTTACTCGCCGTCCTATGGTTTACCAGAATTACGTACTGCGATTGCGAACGATGAACGAACAAAGGGTTGGCCTGCTTCAGCGGATGATGTCTACGTTTGTCACGGTGTAACAGAAGCACTGCAAGTCCTCTTCCAGGCTACGTTGGATGAAGGTAGCCAAGTCCTTGCTCCAGGTCCACACTATCCTCCTTACATGGCGTATCCTCAAATGTACGGTGCTGAAACAATTGAATACCGATTAAATTCCGATGATGGATGGTCGCTTGATTTTGATGACATTGAGTCAAAGATGAACGATGATGTTCGACTGTTTGTTCTAATCAATCCAAACAATCCAACAGGTGCAGTGGTCGGTCAAGAAGAAATTGATCGGTTGCTACAGATTCTGAAACCGTGGCCAAATTGTATTCTCGTCGCGGATGAAATCTATGATGGTCTTGATTTTTCAAACCGTCAAGTAAGTGCAGCAAGCCGATCTGATTCAATTCCAGTAGTAACCATGAACGGTGTCTCAAAGGTCTACTATGCACCAGGATGGAGGATTGGATACATGGCAATTCACGACCCAACGTCTGTTTTGTCCTCAGTCCGAGATGGTGTTGAACGAATCCTTCGTTCACGACTTTGTGCATCCACTCCAGCACAACTAGGATTCTTGGCTGGTTTACAAGAAGACCGCTCATGGATGAAGGAATATTCCAAAACTGTGCAAGAACGTCGAGATGTCTGTCTCCAACGTATTTCTGGGATTGAGGGGCTTGAAGTTGAAACACCAGAGGGTGCATTCTACATGTTCGTTCGACTAACGGACGAGCATTGGAGAGAAAACGACAAGCAGTTTGTCCTCCAATTGTTGCATGAGGAACATGTATTGCTCGTTCACGGTTCTGGGTTCAGCCAAGACAAAGGAAAAGGACACGTACGGCTCGTTTTCTTGCCTGATGTTGCAACTCTTCACACAGCGTTTGACCGTATCGACGCCTTCTTGCAAAGACACCGTAATGCGTGATGAATGACGGCGAAGTATTCATGATGAATAATCACAGGGTTCGCTATATGCGGAAGGTATTCCTGGGCAGTGTCCTTGTTATCTTGGGACTCCTTCCACAAGTTTCAGCCTCAACGGTTGCACAGCCAACAGATTTTGATGTGGCTTATCTTTATCCTCTCTTGTCTGCTCTTTTTGTTGCAGCCCTCTTGTGGAAATTTTTCGTACCACGACAACTCTCTGCCCTGCAAGTAGCCTTTGAGATTGACGACAATCTCTACGAAGTTCATCGATTGACACGAACCATTGAAGATGCTCGAGAAATCCTACAACAAGGACGTGTGGCTTTTGGTGTCGGACTTTACATGATGGGGATGCTTGGCGTTCTCCTATTGATTTCTGAACTTATTTTCCAACCAGATGTTTATTTCGAGCCGAACCTGTGGATCATCGGTTTGTTTGTCCTTCTTCCCATTCTCATCTCTCCTTGGGAAACCATGAACGCTCAACTGGCCGGTAAAGGTGACACGAGAATCGGTGCAACCTCGATTGGTGTCGGTGTTCGACGTATTCTCACGCTTTCCATACTCCTGTTTGCTACCATGATTGCGCTCTTTTATGGCATGAACCAAAACGACGGAAAAATTACTCCGGTCTGGTTAGCGATTACCATGTTGGTCTTTATGGCGCCAACAATCCTTGCATACGGTCGTATCATGGGTGCATCTTGGAACATGTTGCTTGTGAACAAGTGGAGGACTGCGAACGGTCGAAAGAATCCTATCGATCCTGACAAACCATCCTTTGTCAACCGATTGTTCTCCTTGCTCCTTGTTTTATTTTTGATTACCATGCCAGTCACGGCTCTGAATGGTATTGTTACCGTGTTCCACGTTCTCTACAACAGTCCAAACAACAGTGAAGATATCTTGAACTTTGGTGGAATCATTGGTCACTCCATTTATGTGCGAATCGATCTTATTTCCGAATTTTTGTTCCATTGGGAATTCATTAAATCCATGCCTCAATTCCTGTCGTTCTATCTTTCGTTGAACATTGCGATTGTTGGTCTTGCGTTTATTTTTGAACTTACAAGAAACTTGATTCTCGGAGGGCAGACATTTGGTGGAATGTTTGGTGTTACGCTTGATACACCGCGTGAAATTCGTACCGAAGAAGCTGCACAAGGGCGTCAAATTTCATTTGCATTTGCTGGATTTTCTGGTTATACTGTGCTCCTCCTCCTCCTTGTTTGCTACAAGGAATTCGGGGACCTCATGCCGTTTACTTCCGACTTGGAAAATCGAGGTTTTAACGAAGAAATGCGGTTGCTCGCGACATGGATGTTTATTGCAGTTGGTAACGCTGTCTTCCTTTTCACTTGGTTGTTATCGGTTGCACGATTGTCACCTCTTCGCCAAATTCGCTTTGATCTGGATCCTGAGGAACGACGTGAAGGCGCTGTCATGTTGGCTGGTGGTGATTGGATGCGTGAGTACATCGATAACGCTGCTCTCCAAGAAGATCTCGACGCCCTCATTCGTTTCCAAAAACAATCAATCGAAGGTGACCAATCTTTGGTTCGTCATGAAAAAGCACGTGCAAAAATGTGGTCCTGTGCCATTCGTGGATTGTGGCCAAAATCCATCGAAGAAGCGAAGAAAGTGCTCGCTCAATCAGGCGGCGACGATGACGAGGCAAGGATGTTGATTGCAACCGGCTACATTGCGACACGTCGATTGGATGCAGCACGAGGTGCATTGCGTGGCTTGCAACAACCTGAAGGATACGATGAGCCTGAGCTTCTGGCGTTCATTTGTGAATGGATTGATCCATGGCACGGTAGTGTTGACGAGGATGACTTGTGGGATTGGGAGAACAATTCGACCATCGACCACCTAAACGAAAAGATGCGGATGCTTCGATATTGGTCGCCTACGTTTTCCAAAGAAGCCACACAGCACAAAGACCGAATCTCTCTGGTCTCATCGATCTCCAATGTTGCCACTCTACGCATGCAAAGAAAACACGAAGAAGCCTTGGAATTGGCTTTGGAATCTGTCAAGCAAGATCCGCTTGGGGTTCGACCTCGTATTGCTGCAGCATTGTGTCTGCTCGACCGGGGCGATTGGCATCAAGCCCTCTCAATTTACAAAGAACTGCGTGAAAGCGATGTCAATGACCCTCGTGTCAAGGCTCTCTCTGTTATACTCGGTCATGAAGCAGATGCAGAAGACATTGAGGTTTCATTGGTTCTCGAAAAAGGAAAGTCCTTGCGGCGATGGCTCGATGATGCTCCGGTGAATCCAGTAGCAGGTTTAGCCACGAAAGGTGGAATTGATGAAGCCATCAACGCCAACATTATGATCGTCAACCACGAAGCGGTTCGCAGAGGTATGACGCCACGTTATTCATCATCGCTCGTTCATCGAATTGTTCAATTCTTCCTGTTACCTATGATCTTCGTAGTTGCAGGTATCGGTCTGGACTCCATCTATGGACCTGCTGAGGGTGCCGTTGCTACTGTGACGTTGTTTGTTCTTCAATTTGGAATGCACCGCTTTAATCGACAACAACGCAAACAAATCAAACACCGAGATCAACGGTCCTTGGTTCAGTATGCAAAAATGATGAAACGTTCGAAGGTTAAACCTAGTCGAGATAACATTCCCGTAGGAACACATCTCTTGCTGTCTGGCATCCTTGTAACTGTCAACGGTGTTGTCTTGGATATTGGTCTCCCTGGATGGTTGACGGAACGTTTGCCCAAGGATTCCGATAAGACGATTCGATCGAGATTGAAGCGTAATGCGCTTTCAATTTCCAAAAACCGACCAGGTAAGCTCTCTATTCTTTCTTCAGGATGGTGGCTGAAGAGGCCAAAAGAAGAAGATTCAGACACGCCTGCTCTCGAACGGTTGATTGGTCCTGTTGCCTATCGAGGCCGACAAGCCATGGTCCAGAAAAAGACCACAGCACTCAACCGCTCGACAGGCATTGGTCCGAGTCGAGCGCCTGTTTCTGACCTGAATCTCTCCAGTCGTAATGTTCCGACACATACCATCGCAAGTGAACGCTCCACATACTCTGGTCCAAGAAGGCCAAGTCAGCGTTGAATTCCTGTTGGTCGTTTCACAGAATTCATGAACCTCGTCGCCTAGCGTATGGCATGGGAAATCTCTCTCCACGTGATTCGGTGAACGCAGTCCTCGATGCATCTGCGAAAAGTGCACGATTGTATGGGCACGGCCTCGGCATGATTGCATCTGAAAACATCATTTCACCCAATGTTAAACGAGCAATAAATTCCGATCTTCATGGGAGATATGCAGAAGGGTTGCCAGGTAAGAGGTACTATCAAGGCTGCGATGATTTCGACACAATCGAGGACATTGGAATCAATCTAGCAAAGAAGGTTTTTCAAGCAAATTTTGCCAACATTCAATCTACCTCGGGCACCGTTTCGAACATTGGTGCATTGAAAGCTCTTGCAAAACCGGGTGATGCAATCACCGCCGTTTCAACCGCCGATGGTGGACACATTTCCCATGCTCGGATGGGTGCTGTAGGATTACGTGATCTCAACGTTTCCACGTATCCATGGGATGAGGATAGGATGGAACCCGATGTCGATGCTTCTTGTGCTCTCATTCGCGAAGTAAAGCCCCAAATTACATTGGTTGGACAATCGGTGTTTCTGTTCCCTACGCCGTTGAAAGAGTTAGCCGATGCAGCGCATGAGGTAGGATCAACAGTGATGTACGACGGTGCCCATGTCCTCGGCCTTATCGCCGGTGGCGTATTCCAAGACCCGTTGCGTGAAGGTGCCGATATCATGACTGGATCGTCCCACAAAACCTTCCCTGGACCTCAAGGAGGATTTCTGCTATCATCAAGCGAAGATGCATCGTTTCATCGACGCCTGAACAATGCAATGTTCCCCGGTGTGTGCTCCTCTTATCATTTGCACCACGTTGCAGGAAAAGTCGTTGCACTTGCTGAATTTGAGGCATTTGGTCAAGCCTATGCAACTGATATTGTACGCAATGCAAAGGCCTTCGCTGAGTCACTCGCTGCAGAAGGTTTTGATGTTCTTGCCGAGTCAAGAGGCTACACGGCATCGCATCAGGTTCTCACGAGGCACGGCGATACCGATTCAGGAGCCGGTGCTGTCGCTGCGCGGAGGCTCGAGGATGCTGGCATAATTACAAACATGAACATGCTTCCTGGAGATACAAAGGCAATGTCCCCATCTGGATTACGCCTCGGCGTTCAAGAATTGACACGTGTCGGCATGGGCGTCAATGAAATGGCGGAAGTTGCATCGCTCTATGCACGAGTCTTGCTGAAACAGGAAGCGCCTGAGCTGGTCCGTAATGACGTTCAGCACTTGAAATCCGATTTCCAACATGTTCAGTACTGCTTTGATTCCGAATCCATCCCTGCCTACGAAGGGATGTGAGGTTCATCGAACCAATCGTTACGTTGGACATCGTTCCAAAACGTGGCCAACTCATCCATCCATTGTTTGGTGAAGTCGTTCTTTGGAGACAGCACGAATTCCATACGTGGTGGAATCAGTTTGAAGCCATCATCGATCATCCACTGAGCCGCACATTCATCAATGGTGTCGTTGATTCTTTGGAGTTCAAGAACGCAATGCCTCGATTTGGGGGGTTGTTCCGGAAAAAGAAGTTCAAGAAAGAGTCTGATCGCATCGGCTGCCAACTCGGTTGGGGTACCTTTCAATTTGAAAACCAAAACGTCGTTCAAAGCGCTCATCCATTGCTTTCAGTTGCATTGGGCCAGTACCTCCTAGAGGCGTATCATGAACAGCGGTTCAAGGTTCGTTGGGTCGAACCAAGGCCTCAAACCGTACGGCTTGAAATCGAAGCGTCCCCTGACCTACCTCATCCAAAGCCTGTTGAATCTTTGCCTTGGTCAATCACCCAACAGATGAAAACCACAGATTCGTGGTTAATCCTCGACCGACACTCACAAAATGAATTGAACTTTGAAGGCGAACGTGTTGTGTTGATTCCTGTTGAATCGATGGACCGCTTCCTTTCTGGGTGTTTGCCATATGTTTCTCAACAAGATGTTCAGTGGTTCGATGCAGATTCATGCAAACTCGATTCATACGAGTATCTCTTGCGAGCAACCATACAATCGATATCGAGCATGTTTCTCAAAAGTGAACAACCTGTCTACATTATCGACGGGTCGAGCTGGGCTGCATACATCGAAAATTACATCTGCGAACGTGGATGGGGCAACGCACACGTCACGAGCTACGATACATCCGACTTTAGTTTGGAACTAACAATACCCATGCAAAGTCAACTCCCATTCACGATTGGATTGTTGTGCGGAATGTGGGAACGTGCTCATGGCAGAGCATACCGATTGTCGTTACGAATAGAAAGTGATACTTTTGTCCTTCAAATCCAATCTTTGCTTGACTATGAAAATCAGTGATTGTCTCTGTATTTGCGTTCAATTTTTTGAGCAAACAAGGTCAAGGTTCATAACCGAACCATGTCGTCGACAGAGTAGTCAAGAAGCGGAGGCTACATCCTATGTCACTTAATCACAATCAAATGGCGTACGCAGCAATCATCTCAACCCTCATTTTCGGATCCCTCTTTGTGGGTGTCAGTGGGTTCTATCAAACATCATCGGGCGTCGGTGATTTTGATAGCGCTGCTGAGGAAGAGATTACACCTCAAATCGAAATTTCCTCCGGTGATGCAATCGACACTGATGGAGATGGTTTGCCCGATGTTTTGGAAGAGTCGCAGTACGGTACACTGAAAGACGATCCTGATACGGATAATGACGGTATGAGTGATGGTTGGGAAGTTGCACACGGTCTAAACCCACTTGACAGTGGTGAAGCTGAAGAAGCTGAGGAAGAATCTGGTTCCACAAACCAAGCCGATGGTGCAGAAGTAAGCAATGAAAGCGATTCGTGGCCTGACCCAACTCAAGGAAAGTACGGTGACCCTGACAACGATGGTCTTACCAACGAGCAGGAAGCTGAATTAGGAACCGATCCTCAGCGAGCAGACACAGATAACGATGGTTTGAACGACCGTTGGGAATCGATATACACAATGAACGTTTCATCACCAGACGGAACTGTAACACTGTTTAATCCTCTCTCTGGAAACTGGGATTGTTCACTCCTCAATGGCCCACTTGAGCAAACACTTGCAGACATCCTCGAAGGATTTGAGGGTGCACCAAGCTGGGAAGAATTGGAAAGTCCGCTCGGCCGACACTCCTGTGACCAAGTCCTTGATTTCGATGACGACGGTCTGCTCAACTTCCAGGAGGAAGCATACGGTACGAACCCTGCTGCAAAGGATTCAGACAACGATATGCTCCCTGATATTCTGGAAGTGAACAATGCCAACATGATTCTCGATTTCCAGCTTGGTTCAAATTGTGGTGAACCTGTCATCACGCCTCCTTCACAACGTCTTCCAACCGCTGCTCCATTTGCTGATGAAGTGAGTGCATCGTGGTTCTTGTCGGACATGGACGGAGATGGCTATCTCAACGGACCAAGTGATTGGGACACCGATGGTGACGGAATGCCAGATGGATTCGAGTTTTGTTTCTCCTTCAAGGACAACCACCCATTCGGCGTCTCGAACCCACAGAAAGCCGTTTCTGAACTCCTCAGCCCATCCAATGCATCGGATGGATACAACGACTGGGATGAAGACGGACTCAACAATCTTGAGGAGTATCAAGTCGCCCTCAAATTCGGTCTGGTAAACGGCCTGCCATCCTTCACATCACCTTGGACCGAAGACACAGACCAAGACGGCATGCCTGATGGTTGGGAAGCAAGTCAATACAACCGGACAACGCTTGAATATCCACTTAACCCACGCAACGCGAGCAATGCGAACGATGACATCGATTTCGATGGATGGGATTCCGATGGTGATGGTGACGTCGTCTTTGATGATCTCGAACTCACGACAACTGTCGTCGATGTCTACGTTACGAAAGGTGATTACGTCACAGCAAACTCAACCGTTGCTCGTGGGCAATATACGCTCGGCGGTGGTAACAAGCAAACCGTCTATCTCGTTGCTCCTGTTGATGGCTACGTTTACCACATCAACGTTGCACCGGGTGATCAAGTAGAATCCCGATTGTTCGTTTGGATGAACGTTGTTGAAGAATCGGAACGATTCACCAACTTGATGGAATATGAGGCTCGATTTGATGAAAACGGCAATGCTGTTGGACGCTCAACAGACCCTACACACGGAGATACGGATCTTGATGGTCTCCTAGACGGAATCGAAGTCGGTGGCTGGGAGATTCTGGTTGTCAACCGAGGTGTGCAATTGACATGGGTTGTTTCAGACCCAGGTCTTGCTGATACTGATTCGGATGGTCTTTCGGACTTTGTTGAGTTCTCCTCCGCTTGCGATGGTCAAGGATCCAACGCTTCCAACGTTGATACAGATGGTGACGGTGAAAGTGACCAGCAAGAAGCTGTACTCGGCTACATTTTCAACGGTGAACAATACTTCACATCGGCTTGTATGTTTGACACCGACAACGATGGACTTGAAGATGGCGAGGAGGTTATCGCCGGTGCAGATAACTTCGTCACGCATGCCAACAATTCAGATACAGATGACGATGGTCTAATCGATGGCAACGAAATTCTGTTTGTTCCACGACCGTTCCAACACGAAACCAATCCACTGATCAACGACACGGATGCTGACGGCATGCTTGATGGATGGGAAATGCAAGTCAAGTCTACTGAAGCCAACACCAATTCTCACTCTCTATGGGTTGCTATCTCAAATTGGGATCGACCCGGATGCACTGAGAGTACATCCAACAGCTGTCTAATGGAACCGGGGGGCTATGTCTGGATCAATTGGCTCGGCGGCTTTGAGTTGCAAAAGAAGTACGAGGTTCACGAAATGAATCTTTCAGGATTTGACATGCCCGGTAACCCTCTCTGCGATGGATGTAAAGGACGTTGGGCTCTTGACCCCTCTCTCAATTCGTTGAAGGATGATACATACGATATTGACAACGATACGTTGCCGAATGGTGCTGAATCCCCTACAAACTGGAATACCAACCCAGTCGACGATGATACCGATGGTGACAAACTTCCGGATGGTTGGGAAGTGCAATATTCGTACGAGGCAATCAACAACAATCTCGTTGATAATGCGACGATCAATGCATATGGAGCTCGTGGTGTCATGGACCCTTCGATGGCAGACAGTGACCTTGACGGAATCAATGATGGAGAGGAAGATCCAGATCAGGATGGTCTCAACCGGACAGGACTGATCAAGAAATATTGCCCTGGTTACAATGATTCAACCAATGCTGAATGCAACATTGACCCTGATACACCTGACGGAATGAAGTTCTACAACAACCTCGAGAACTACACCAACTATGAGGAATTGCAAAACGGTACGAATCCTGTTAGCAATGACACAGATGGTGACGCTTGGGAAGACGGCCCAGAAGTCTACTACATGGATCACGACGATGATGGAATGGCTACTGGTTGGGAGTATCACTTCGAATTTGACCCATTTGATGGGGCAGACCGGCTTGTGGATAGTGATGGCGACGGCCATACCAACTACTGTGAGTTCAAGTGGGATACCAACCCACGAAACCCGGTCAGTTTCCCTGGTCAAGGTGAATTGTGCGATCCGTTTGAAGGTCAGTGAAGTATGTTGAGAAGGACCAAAACAGCTCATTTGCTCGTTTTGTGCCTGCTTTTCAGTGTCCTTTCCTTCGCCGCAACTGCAACAAACTCAGCAACGGAACCTGAGATTTCATTCGACCAAGACGATGGAATTCACACTACTTCGTTCCTAAATCTATCAGGTGATTCAACAGTACCCCTCACTTCAGTAGAAATTACTGTTTGGAATATTTCCCAACCTGACCAATGGGCACTCATTACTTCAAGCCCTTACCTTGATCAAGTAGTACCCTATACAGACCAAGTTACTGATCTCACAAGGTGGTCATGGGAACATACATTCAGTCTGGACTCAATCGATTGCACTTGTTACATCGAGATATCGTTGCTTGAGCAAACAGATTTGGTTTCATTTGGTTTGATTGCATACATCGGCGATGACCACCATCGCCCGGTACTGAGGCATGCATTGGACATCGGTAGCAGCCAAATGTATTCTACGAAGATCTTCAATGATAATTCACTCGATTTGTCATTCAATTATTTGCTGCCACCATCACAAATTGAGTCATTTGATGCAAATGAACAGATTCTATCAAACGTTCGGATTTGTCCCGCACCATTTGGCATCTGTTCGGAATCCTATAGGAGTCTCGATAGCACAGATGTTACGTTAGACAACATACTTGCAATCGAGGTTGATGCCGATGCACAATCGATTCAAGATGGGTATTATCTCTTGCAGGTACAAATTCAAGATCTTTATCTCACATTATCGAATAACATTACACAGTTCGTTGTTGTAGATCAATCCAAACCTGTTGTGAACCTCTCGGCTGTCGATGAGGTAATTGAATCTGCACTAATTCTGGTTGATATCGATGTAGATGACGGATACGAAGGATCTGCGTATACCATTACGTGGAGCATTACTGAACCAGATGGTACGCCACGTGCTGTTCTGGAATCAGAGATTCTTGAGGACAATCGTTTGGTTTTCGAACCGACAAAGGCAGGAGAATACCGTGTTAATGCCTTAGTTCGTGACATTGGAGGTCATTTGGTTACAGTCAATCACAACGTAAGCGTCAGAAATGTTGTTCCGATTATCGAAATCCGATTTGATGGTTTCCTTGTAGAAAACGGTTCAACTGTTACCATTCCATCTTCTGGCAACTGGACATTTAGTGCGAATACATCATTCGATACGTCCAACGATCAAGATACTCTCGAGTACACGTGGTTCGTCGATGGAAAAACACTCCTCAGCGGTAAATCCTTCCTTGCATCAAATGACCTTCAACAAACCAATTATCGTGAAATAAGGGTTCAAGTTACAGATGATGATGGACAATCTTCAGAATTGTACTTCCAAGTTGCCCAACAGGATGAACTAGATTCAGATTCGAATTCTGGTTCGATTCTAGCTTCGACAGTTTCACTTCTCTTCATTTTCTCTATCGCTGCACTTGTTTACATGCGTCAACGCAAACAATCTGAATCAAACACAGGCTTTGCAAAATGGACTGAACGGGGCAAAGGGCCAAAGAATTGATTAAAGAACTGTGACGTTTGCATGACACTATGAGCACAATGTTCGATGAGGCATACGGGACGTTGCCAGAGAAACCACCTACTCTATCAAAGGAGGTCTATCGAGAACGACAAGCTCGATTGCTCTCGCAACTCGATGTCGATGATCTGATTATCGTCTCCTCTTTACCAGAAGCTACGAGAAGCAACGATGTGCATTATCCGTACCGTTCTTCAAGTGACATGATGTACATGTGTGGTTGGACAGACCCAGAAGCCACGTTGATGTTTTACCATGATGATGGTGAATGGATTTCACATCTTTTTGTTCAACCTAAAGATACACTGATGGAAATTTGGGAAGGGCGACGTCCTGGCACAGAAGGTGCATTGCGAGATTGGCCAATCGACCGTGCTGATTCTTCTCATGATATGTGCCTACACCTCGAGCGCCTTCTCGAGTCATCCGTGCGTGTACACGTTCGTCCAGGTATTGACCCACGAATCGATTCGATCGTGATGTCTGCAGTTGAGAAGCGTGATCGAAAGCGCCAGCACTTTGGATCCGGTCCAATTAGTGTCGAAGACCCCAGCCGTCGAATTGCTGAAATGCGATTGCGAAAATCCGATGAGGAGATTCAACAGATGCGTTATGCTGCAGAAGTTTCCTCAAAAGCACACGAATTGGCAATGGCAGCGAGTAAAGACGGGATACATGAATTTCAAATCCAATCCATCATAGAGGGATTCTTTGTCTACGGCGGTACGAGTGGTTGGGCTTATCCATCCATTGTTGGATGCGGTGAAAATGCAACCATTCTCCATTACACAGTCAATAATTCACCATGTCAAACCGATGAAATTATTCTGATTGATGCTGGTGCGGAGTACCAAGGTTACGCAGCTGATATTACACGCTCTTGGCCTATTGGGGGTACCTTCTCAGATGCACAAAAAGAAATTTATGAAATCGTTCTAGACGCACAAGAGAAAGCCATCGACGCTTGTCGAGTAGGTAACCCATACAACATGCCACATGAAGTTGCCCGAAAAGCACTGGCTGAAGGATTGATTCGTCTTGGAGTTATTACTCAAACGCTGGATGATGCACTTGATGCTGAAACAGGAGAACTACGCAAGTGGTACATGCACAATACGGGACATTGGCTCGGTTTGGATGTACATGATGTGGGTACCTACAAGCCAGATGGTACACCACGTTTGCTTGAAGAGGGAATGGTACTAACCGTAGAGCCCGGACTATACTTTGGAGCGTGGCGTCCTGATGTCGATTGTCCAGAGCGATATGCAAACATTGGGATTCGTATTGAAGATGATGTCCTCGTTACCAATGGAGATCCCGATGTCTTGACCATTTCCTGTCCAAAAACAATTGATGATATTGAACGAATTGTTGGTAGTCTTTGAGGTGGCCGTATGGCTTGGCAAGAGACGCTGCAAAGGATTCTATCTTCGAACGAAACGTTTCGTTTGACCGTCGAAGAATCCGTTGAACTCTACAATGATGCTCCTCTTCATCAGCTGATGACTGCAGCCCATCACCGAAGATGTCTGCATAATCCCTCGAATGAAGTCACCTATCTCGTCGATCGGAACATCAATTACACCAATGTCTGCACAATCAACTGCCAATTTTGCTCATTCTATCGCCCACCTGGTCATGAAGAAACCTATACGCAATCCTACGAAGAAATCCATGACCGTATTCACGAACTTGAGGCAATTGGAGGTTCACGTATTTTGATGCAAGGAGGCGTGAATCCTGATCTTGAATTCAGTTGGTACATCGATCTCATCAAAGCGCTCCGAGAGCGCCATCCAACAATCGATTTGGATTGCTTTTCGCCTATCGAAATCGAAGGGATTTCAGAAGTCACTGAATTGCCAACTCAGACAGTGTTAGAGCATCTCAAGGATGCTGGAATGCATGGCCTACCCGGAGGTGGGGCTGAGATGCTTGTTGAGTCTGTACGAAAGGACGTATCTCCAAAAAAGGGACATCCTGACAACTGGTTGCGGGTTATGAAAGAAGCCCAACTTCTTGGATTGACAACTAGCGCAACCAATGTCATTGGTTTTGGTGAATCGAACGCAGACCGTGTTCACCACCTCCAACGAATCCGAGAACAACAAGAAGAAATCCATTCTCTAGGGTTGCCTGGCTTCACATCGTTCATTGCATGGCCTGTGCAGTTGGAAACCAACACATTCGGAAAAAGAAATCGCGGCCAAAACAAGTTTGAACGAGGCGCTGGTTCAACCGAGTACTTGCGCCATGTTGCGATTGCTCGTTTGTTCTTGGATAATGTGGACCACATTCAAGCATCATGGCCGACGATGGGGATGGGGATTGCACAGATGGCCTTGCTCGCAGGTGCTGATGATGCAGGATCAACCATGATGGAAGAGAACGTTGTCTCCGCCTCGGGAACGACCAAATTCAGTGCGACAGAATACGAACTACAACTTTCTATTCAACGTGCAGGATTCATCCCAAAGCGACGCAACAGCGATTATGAGTTACTTGAAACACCCGACGCTCTGGTCGACGCCCCTGAGACGATCAGTCAACCACCTCGTCAAGCCGTTGAATTGGTGTAAAAGACGACCCAAATCTCAGCGACGATGTTTCGCCCACCTTTGCTCGATTCACCAGTTGGGTTGTATTCTTGTCCATTGAAGAGACCTCGATAGGTCAATTCGTTGTTCTGGCCATTCATGTCTACCCAAGAAGTGATATCAAAACTCCATTGTTTGACATCTTGACCAGCGCACCACCCTGCTCTTCCAAACGGCCATGAACCAAATTGATTGGCAACGACTCCATTGTTGACTTCATTTTCACAGCCTGTGTTGGAATAGACGATTGGATGCCACTCATAGGTGTGGTGTGAATCCATGTAGTAGTGATGTTGATGGTCGCAGAACTCAGCACAATTCGCATCGTCTTGCTGGAAGCCATGCCCCGTGATGGTTGCAACAATCTCAACTCTGGTCGTTTCACTCGGAACAGTGAAATTCAGGCTTCGAACATATCGACTTTCATTGTTGTATGTACCATCGAATTGTCCTCCAGTGAAGCCAAACTCGGCATCAAATGCCCGCTCACCACTTCCCCAATTTGAAAACAGGAATTTGATGGTAAGGTCTCCTTTGTTTGCACCTTTGTATCTGAATCTTCGCTCTTGATCGTCTTCAAGCATGAACAAATACGGGCTAATATCGGTTAACCACCGTCCTTCGCGTCCATATGTTGTAATCCAACGCATGAATTCAGTTCCACAAATCGATGAGTTATCTGCATCACAAATGTACAGATGTGCGAGATAATCCCATTCATGACATCCTCCATAGCTTCCATCGCTCTTTTGATACCGATTTGCTCTCTCATCACAGGCATGTTCATGAAACACTTCGAGTGTGTCGTACGATGAAAGATTCTCTGGTAGTGTGAAGGTCGCATTCCTGTACGAATTGTGATTTGCTCCCCACCCACCGGCATGTCGTTCGAAATCGTACAGGGTAACAACATCAATACCAGAATCTTGCATTCGAATTTCTGGTTCGAATTCAGCGTTCCATTGATGTGGTTCATATGTGTAGTGGAATGGATCATTCGTTTGTGAAATCCATGCATAAATTGAGCCAGTATCTCGTGCACGTTGGAATCGATCAATACCCATGAAGAATGGACTGTTGAAGTTGGATATCATCTGGCCTAAGCCGCCCTGTATGTTGCTTGCATCCATGTCGATGTAATGAATACGGCCATCCCACTGTTCTTCTTCACTTGGGTTGAGTCGTGCTTCAACATCGCTTTTTCGCGAGAGAACATCGTTGTGATAACTTGAATCGAAGGAACCGTAGAACAGGTGAGTGTTGTCAGGTAAATTACGGATAAATGTTCCCGGATTTGTCGACCAAGTTGCTGAATTCGAGTTCCCACTTCCATCTGTATACTTGAACATAAACAAATAGACATCATTTCCAGTCCACTTGTTCTGGAATGTGAACGTACCATCGAGCGTTGGTACTGTGAAGGTAGGTACAATGTCCATTGGACCATTCACAGAAGTGCCAGCTGTCCATTGAACTGGCTTTTGGACGATGGCACAACCATCAACATCGATTGTCCATCGTGCGGGACTGTCGGCACAAATGTCAACGTTGGCAAACACACCGTCACCATCGAGGTCTGCGCATCCCACTGAGTTGACACTTAACCCGCTCGGTGTCCCTTCACATGCATCGATCAAATCGTTCACACCATCTCCGTCGGTATCGCGTTCGATGGCTGCGCACCCGAATTCATCAACATCTGTTGCATTGGCCGGCGTTGTTGGGCACAAATCCAATGTTGCCCCAGTTGCATTAACATCGTTGACGTTATCGTTGTCATCATCAACATCTTCGGTTGCATCATAGCAACCATCCATGTCGAAATCCGTGTTCATTGTTCGCTCTGATTGCCAATTCGAACGCCCCTTCGGACACCCGTCTGTTGCATCGAGTTCACCATCGTTATCGTCATCTGAATCTTCAAGGAGGTCGTTGCATCCATCCTGGTCCCAGTCGTTGTAGAGATTCGCGGGCCAATTGATTTCTCCATTCAAGCAGGCATCATTGACATCAAGAATACCATCGCCATCATCGTCGTCATCGTTGGTGTCATCATGACATCCATCCTGATCACGATCGTTCTCAAGCGTGCTTGTCCACCCTAGGCTTGATGTGCAACCATCATTGGTATCCAAGATTCCATCGTTATCATCATCGAGGTCCTCGTCGAAATCTCTGCAACCGTCCTCATCAGCATCACTTTGAGCATTTGATGCCCATCCGTCCGATTCACCATAACCATCCGGGCATAAATCGACACTATCTTGGATTCCATCTCCGTCCGCATCGTTGTTTTCTTCAACGATGATTGTGATGTTTTTCGAATCTTCAGTAAGCGTGTATTCTCCACAAACTGCACTTGTTCGAACAAAGAAGGTTTCTGTACGCACGTCAAGATCGGTCAAAATGTAGGAAAAGCTGCCGTCATCCTGTAGAGGCAGTGTGTTCGTTGTCACCGATGAATCTTCTTCATTGATTTCAATCATGGTAGTGCAGGTTTCCAACGTTTGATGCAATACTTGACCTTGAAGAACAAGCACTGCAGCCTCAACGACGAGGAATTGTGGTGCAACAATCGATGTCGTCCCTTCCTCTGGGAGGAGGATTTCGATTGTGTTTGTCATGCTAATCAGTTCTCCCTCTGTTGGAAGAATCGTAAGATCAACAACGTATGTACCGGGTTTGTTTGGTAGCAAAACAACGGAAATACTTGTTGTCTTCTTGGTTATGCTGTAATCAGACTGGCTTACTGCTTCACCAGTGTGTGTTATGCTTGTTTCAACGGAATAATCACCTAGACCAGTTGTCTCAAGAAGGACGTTAAGATTTGTAATTTCACCTAGTTCGCCAGTGATTGATTCTTCATCCCATTCAGCTGTTAACGAGAAAGGGATTGAAACGGGCTCTTCCTCAACGACATCGGTATTCGTGTCACTACTTCCGAAACAACCAGATAGCATCAACAGCGAAAGCAAAACAGCGAGGAAAGGCTTGTTGGCCATGTACCTTACATCGCCTTGAAGGACATGAATCTAACGTTCGCCGATGAAGAACTGTTCTGTTCTGGGATCGTTGATTTCAAGTTCATCGAGATGAACGATTGAATCCGGAAATTGAACATGAACTGGGCAAACCCAAAGCAGAGGCATTTGGTTGTTTCGTTTAATTTTTAGAATAAATTCCCAATGAATACGGTGCAGAGGCGAATTGACGGTTCCAGGCCACGATTGGTCAGGAGGACTTATCGAAAACGTTCCATCTCCTTCAATTTTCGAGGAACCACCTTCAGCGGAAAATCGCATCGGTCGCAAAAAGACACCACCTTGAATATCCTTTCTCTCGATCGGAGAATCCTCACCACCTGCAGTACCGTCATCGAGACTTGCTTCCCAATGATGTGGCAACGGTGTAGAAAGACCGACAGGTGGTTGTGAACCCTTCGTTGTATTGGAAAGTTCAATGAGAGCCTCTCTTGATGGTGGTAGAGTACCTACTTGCCAATGACAGGATATCGATTTCCAATCTGGTAATTCATCGGGCAATTTGATGCGGCCAGACAATGGCTTTCCACTGATAATTGGGTGATCAAATTCGACAACTGGTTGCTCTATTGGTGTTCGAAAGAAGTCTTGTTGACGCTTGAGATCGACGAAATTAGCAATCAATCGGAGTACAATCGGTAGCATCAGTATGGGTACAACAAGGATACTCAGAATAGGATAATCAAGAAGACCAATTTGGAGGCTTTTCGTTCCAACACTTGGTATGCCTATGCTACTTAACAACGGTTCCAAGAAGAGGTAAACAAGTGTCGAAAGAAGAAGAATTACTGCAGCATTGATCATTCTTCGAGCAATGCCATGAAGTTTGTTTGGAAGGATGTACCAACCTCTGCGTTGTTGTTTCACGAGTTCAACAAATGGTTTGCTATCTGTGAGGAATTCTGTCATTCGATCGTAGGATTCTCCGTTGTTGTTAACGATGGTTCGTTCAATCAACCATCCTTCTGAACTTTGAATCGTGTATGGCGGTAACACCCTGATTACTTCATCATCGCTGAGATCGGAGGCGATTTCATCTTCAAAAATCGGTGCAGCATTGGCGTTCAATCGTTTATCATCAAACGGAGGATACCGAACGCGATGAACAATCGACCAAGATGACATATGCTCTCCTCAGGTGAACAGAAGCTTGACTCCTGCCTGCAAAGCCAATTTGCGGAATGCTGGAACTTTCTTCAACAATGCCAGACCTAATGGAACTGGCTTTTCAATATCGCCGATTTCATTGATGAGAGATATCACCTCAGGCTTTGCAAAATTCGCAAAATGTTCGTCCAACTCTTCATCCGTTCGGGTGGAAACCAGGAGGTCTCTTAGTGCCCGAGCACGATCTTGTTCCTTCTTCATTTTGGGCCACGAGGATTTTGTGACTGATTTCAAATCCTTTTCTGATAACTGATTCAAATTAACATGTTTGACAAGTTTATCAGCAATCGATGAGATCTGCTTGAAACCAGGTCCAAGCCCCCCGCCAGTAGTCGGTTTCGCCATACCTGCGGCATCACCAATGACGAGTACTCGATCTTTGAAGGGTCTACGAATCATCCCTGAGGGGACCGGTCCACAATATCGTGCTGTTTCTGTGATGTTCTCAAATCGATCTTTCCACAATGGATGCTCGAGGAGATCGTTGTAACAGTCAAGCACTGTGCGCCCATCCAGAAGGTCTGCTTTTGACCAAAGACCGATTCGATGTGTGCCGTTTCCTGATGGAATCACCCACGCAAAGAATCCGGGAGCTATACTTGAACCACTGTACATTTCGAGCCAACCATCTTGACCTTCATAGCCAATAACTTCGGTTTGAAATCCAATCATCATTTCTTTTGGATGGCCCATCTTGAATCGACGACGTACCCATGAATGTGCTCCGTCACAACCGATGAGTAACTTCGCTCTCAACGTCATTGTTTCCTGTGTCCGTTGGTTCACGATATCGATGACCACACCATCTTCGACAACGTCTGCAGATGTTGGTTGCGACTCGAGAATGAGGTCTGCTCCTGCCTCAAGTCCCTGCTGGACAACGGTTTGATCGAATCGTTTTCTGCAGACTACATAGGTTCTCAGCTCGCCTTGACGTCCGACAGGTACAAGTGTGCCAGATGGTCCATGAATAAGCGCACCATCGACGTCCTCTACGACCGTATCGTATGCTTCTACTGCATCCATTGCACTTGGTGTGACCAAACCTGCGCATTGGAAAGGCCTTCCAACTTCATTGTGTTCTTCAACCATCAAAACAGAAAGTCCACGTTCACACAACACGCGTGCAGTGTAACCGCCAACTGGACCTGCGCCGATAATGACAACGTCGTAGTCATGGTCCATGAACTGTTTACGGTGGACCGAACTTCAAGAAGTTTCTTCTGCGACTACCGTTTTGCGAATCGATATCCAACTCGTTCGTTCTTTTTCAGCCAAAGAATCGCTGTGTAAGGGTTTCCAGATTTCTTGGCAATCAAATCATCAAAGGGTCCAATTTCTCCCTTTTCAATCAGCTGTTTCGCTTCCTCTCGCGTTATTTCTCGCTTTGAGATTTCACGAGCTATATCTATTTTACAACCGCTTGCACTTGTTTTTGGTCGGAAGTGCGTCTCAGTTTCGTAGATTTCCGCACCATGCTTTGGACAAACTGCTACGACGCCAGGTGTAACCTCAAATCGACGTGAATCGGCTGCCGCTTCTCGTGGAGGAAATTCAAACCCGACTTTGTTGCCTTCAAGAACAAGATAAGCAGGAAACGGTCGACCGCGACGTGAAATAAAATCTTCGATGAGTGGGGATTTGCCATCGACCAAAATTGATTTTGCCTCGTCTCTGTTGATTTCTCGCTTACAAATGACCTTACCAACACCTGAAAATTTGCAGCTTTCCTGATCGCATGCATAATGTGTATCGGTTTCACGAATCGTACCATCGCATTTCGGGCATGGACAGATTGCCTCATCAGAGGTGTTTGCCCGATTACCCGTCGATTTCGAGGATGAAACTTTTCCTTCATTTGAGATGACAACGGATGTCTCGTAAGCCTCACCATTCCGGTTGAAGAACCCATGCAAATCCATCAACTCCTTTTGCTCGAGCAGACGTTTCGCCGTAGAACGGTCGAACCAACGTCCGCTCGTATCCTTCCAGAACACAAACGAACATCCTTTTTCCTTCCCTTCATTTTTCTCGCAGGTATAGGATAGCGCTGTTTCAATAATCCCAGATGCACACTGTGGACAGTTGCCAATTGATTCATCTTGAGCAAACAATTGACTCCGGTCGTGGTCTCTGACCCTGGTTACCAAATCAGTGGTCTGTTCCACAATGTTTTCCATGTAACTTGAAGCATCCAATTCTCCACGTTGCACTGCTGTTAATGCGGATTCCATTTCACCTGTGAGTTCGGCGGATGTGATCCATTCAACTGGGATTCGACGCAGTATTTCGATGATACGAATGCCGTGCGGTGTCGCATTGAGTGCTCCTGATTGCTGTCGTGAAATATAACCTCGTGAAAGCAATTTCTCAATTGTGTCTGCCCGAGTGGCTGGAGTCCCAAGACCTTTACCTGCCATCGCTTCAGCAAGATCCTCATCCTCGATATCCTTTCCAGCCTTTTCCATGAGGGATAGAAGTCGTGCTTCCTTGATGCGTGTTGGTGGCTTCGATTTTTCTTCATTCCATTCATGGGACGAAATAGAAGCAAGTGGACTCTCCGTTGATAAGGTGCCCCAACCTTCTGGGTGACTGAGTTTCTTTGTCACGACCTCTCTCCAGCCTACTGTGGTATATTGTTGGGCTTCTTTGTTGAAAATCTCTCCTCCCAAATCTGCGGTTCTTTTTTGCTTCTCAATGACTGCTTCTCCATACCAGGATGCAATAAAGTTCCGAACAATCATGTTGTAGAGCCGCTGCTCGTCTTTGGAAAGAGCGGAGGTAGGCAATTTTCCAGTTGGTATAATGGCGAAGTGATCGCTGACTTTTGCATCATTGAAATTTCGTGCAACATTTTGCATACCATTTTTTGCTAATGTATCAATGAAGCCTGACATCTCATCCAATTGTCCAAGATTGGACAAGGTTGTGTCAATGGTTCCTTTCATGTCGGTAGGAAGGAAGCGGGAGTCAGTACGAGGATAGGTCGTTAATTTATGGCGTTCGTACAACGCTTGAGCAACATTGAGCGTTCTCTTAGCCGGCCAAGAAAACATTGAGTTTGCCTGTCTTTGTAGCGTAGTCAAATCAAAATTCAAAGGTGGTCGCTCTTTGCTTGTTGTCACTTTTTCCATGACAGTGGCTTGTTCACCTGAATCTATGAGCGCTTGAATTCGATCTTTGTCTTCAGGAGTAAGAATCCAATGAGGTTTAGTATCCTCAGTTGCGGCCCCACCTTCCCATCGACCGGACCATGAACTATCACTACCTTCAAACTGAGCATTGAGGGTCCAAAACGGTGTAGCAATATGTTTCAGGATTTCAATTTCGTGATCCACAAGAATCGCGAGTGTTGCTGTTTGCACTCGTCCGAGGGAGATACGTTCGGTCCGCTTCTTTGGAAGAAATACCTCAGCAATCCTTGAACCGTTCATCCCGATGAGCCAGTCAGCGTAACTACGACTGTAAGCTGCGTCAGCAAGGTTCTGGTACTCTGATGCGGATTTGCGCTCATCCCAAGCACGCTGTATAGCTTCCGTGGTCATGGATTGAAGCCACATTCGAGATACAGGCGATTTGGATTTCGAGTGTCGGTAAATTGTTTGGAAAATGAGTTCTCCTTCACGTGCAGCATCACAAGCGTTGACAATCTCTGTAACTGCTTTATCGCTCATCAATTTCTTGACTGCTGTAAGTTGCTTACGTGTCGATCCCGATTTTGGTTTGAATTCAAATTCATCGGGAACGAATGGTAAATCAGCCGCAGTTTTTCTCCAATTTTTGAACTCTGGATTGTAATCATCCATGTATTTGAGCTCCAACATGTGACCAACGGCCCATGTTACAACAATGTCGTTTCCTGACCAATGTGTTGTTTCCTTTTTGTTTATTTTAAGCACCTTTGCAATATCTTCGGCCACACTAGGTTTCTCGGCGAGGATAACGATGCTCATGTTTTCAATGCGTTTGTCGACTGTACTTGAAGGCTCGCCAGACTTGAAATACAAACAGATAACTTATGTTATCTGGTGGATTTATTGAGAATTTTTGATGCGATTACGATGCGCTAATTCATTCCAGTTTTCTTCATCATCACGATACCCACAACCGCTGCAGCCTGGATAACCTGCAAGCAATAATTCAGAACACATCTGGATGAAATCTGTCATCAATTCCTGTACGTCAAACGGTAGCCACAATGCGTTCTCATCGCTCGGAACATCCGCCCGGAAATCAAACAGATTTTGGCCGTTTCTGACAACAGAAAACGGTCCTGCAGTGATCTCAGGAAATTCCAATCGTTGTGGCATTGAATCTGCCATGTTGAGAATCAAACGATGCCAGGATGCCACATGAGCTTGGGGGATGTTCAAAATCAAACCCTCCTCAGAAAGAATGCGTCTGCACGCTTCACGAACAGCAAGCCATCTTGCAGAATTCTCCTCCATAAGCCGCCGAGGAAACACAAGGATTGAAGGATATCGGTTCGAGCATTGTCCATGGGCAGGCTCTTTCGCTGGTTTTCAAAGCCACTTTTGGCCATTCAGGATTCTGAAAAAGCCCACGCACGTTCGCTTCTTATGCTACGCATGGCATCATCAAATCCTGTGTTTCGTGCAGTGCTTCGCCTACTTTACAAACCAAAGAAAAGTATTCCAACACATTGCTTTGGATTGGATTTTGATCACCCGTTCGGTATTGCAGCAGGTATGGACAAGCGTGCGGAGGCATTACGTGGGTGGGAATCGATTGGACTTGCCTTCTCTGAGATAGGCGGAGTCACTATGCTCGAGCAGTCAGGTAATCCGAAACCGAGAATGTTTCGTCACGGAGCTGATCGCTCCCTTGTAAATCGAATGGGATTCAACAATCCAGGCAGTGAGAAAGTTGCACAGCAACTTCAGCGTTCAGGGCCACAAACAAAACCGGTGTGGGCCAATCTTGGCAAATCCAAATCGACGCCTCTCGATGATGCGGCATCGGACTATTCCACAACGATGCAGCGTTTGTGGAGCCACATCGACGTTTTCGTTATCAACGTCTCATCCCCGAACACGCCGGGTTTACGTGATTTACAACATGGCGACCATCTGAAAGAAATTCTCACATCATGCATAGATGTGAACCGGAAGAATGCCCAACAACAAGGCCGGCCAAAAAAACCACTCTTGATCAAGGTCGCACCAGATCTTTCAACCGACGAACTCGATGCCATTGTGGATACGGCCATGGCCTGCGGGATTGATGGAATTGTAGCAACAAACACGACGCTAAATCGACCAAATCAGGAACATGACGTCTACAAGCAACAAGGTGGTTGTTCGGGCTCACCTCTTCGCCAGCAAAGCACGGATATGATTGCTCACATCTATGCCTACACAGAAGGAAAACTTCCCATCGTTGGAGTCGGTGGTATCATGAATGCTGATGATGCTTGGGAGAAAATCACCGCTGGAGCAACACTACTCCAAGCCTATGCTGGATTTGTGTTTGAAGGTCCTGGTTTAACGAAGTCAATCGTTCATGGGTTGCATCGAAAGATGAGACAGCACAACATGAACACACTTTCCGAAGCTGTTGGATTGAACCATCGACAGTCATCATGAGCAGATATTGAAATACATCGGTCCAGTCGTGTGAGTTGATTCAATGTTGTCGTATCGCAACCGATTGCTTTTGATTGGTGGTGTTGTCACGATTGCCGTTCTTGGCACGATTTTTCTCCAAGCACCCGCTCCGACATTGACCGTGGATCAACTGATGGATGACAAGGTCACTCTTATGGATGAAGAGGTTGCGGTTCGTGGTGAAATTCGTGATGGAAGCATCAATGAGACGACGATGACTTTCGTATTGGAAGGCTCAGAATTTGACCTGCTTATCGACTACTCAAACGCTGGTTCAATCTCAAACGGTTTAGGTGACAACCGAACCGTATACGCAGAGGGGATCTTCCAGTACCAAGATGGA
>CALDQY010000190.1 GCA_937911445.1 uncultured Rhodobiaceae bacterium
GCTTCAAATGTCTGTCAATTGTTCGCATACGCATCTCTCGTTGGCGTTTCGATGCTCTGGTACAATCTTTCAATCTACGTCGGAGTTGCGTTCTTGACATCGACGGCATTTGCGATGGTTTTGGTTCGCTATGCAATGGCAACGGATGACGAATCACGCGAAGAGATGAACGCAACTGCCACTGAGCAAGGTTCATGAAGCCTCTTCTTGAGCCACCATCATGGCCTTTTGTCCTCTCGATTACCGTTACGGCTGCCAGGATTTCAAACACATTTGGTCTGAATCAGGCCGACATGAACGCCAACTGGAAGTTGAACGTGCGCTAATTTGGGCCCACTGGCAACTCGGTCGCGTGTCTGAAGACGATTACAATGCAGTAGCTGCCATCTCCAATCCCGAATCCGTACGTAAAGAACGGGTCTCGGAGATCGAAGCAGAGACCCGTCACGATATCATGGCTTTGACCAAAGCCATGGCAGAGGCTGCTGGCGATGCAGGTTGGTGCATTCACCTCGGTGCAACATCCAACGACATTGTTGACACGGCGGTCGCCCTGCAACTTAGGGACAGCATCGTACTTCTTCGTGAGCAACTCTGCCTTCTCATCGGTGTCTGCGCAGATGTTGCAGAGCGTGAACGTGACACGGTGATGCTGGGACGGACCCACGGTCAGGCAGCAGTCCCAATCACCTTTGGCCTCAAAGCCGCAGTTTGGCTGGATGAAATGCGACGCCAGTTGATTCGTCTTGATGAAGCGACACCTCGAATTGCTGTAGGCAAATTCCTCGGTGCGGTTGGCACAGGTGCTGCACAAGGCGAGAATGCACGTGAACTTCAACGGCTGATTCTCACACATCTCGGACTTGGCGTTCCCCTGGCGACCACACAGGTTGTTGGTCGAGACCGCTATGTCGAATACGTATCATGGCTCGCAAACATGGCAACAACCTGTGAGAAGATTCTCCAAGAGGTTCGCAACCTGCAACGCTCAGAATTGTCCGAAGCTGGTGAAGGATTTGACGTCAAGAAGCAAGTCGGCTCATCGACAATGGCTCACAAAAAGAACCCTATCAAGTCTGAAAACGCCTCTGGTTTAGCACGAATTGTTCGCTCGTTCATCATACCAACTTACGAAAACGCTCTCCTTTGGCACGAGCGTGATCTAGCGAATTCAAGCAGTGAGCGATTTACACTCTCCCACGGTAGCGCCCTCTGTGAGGATGTTATCGCCAAGACCCGCCAAGTATTGACCAACATGTGGGTTGACGCTGAGCGCTGCATGGAAAACATTCGAGCACAACGCGGCCTAGTCATGGCTGAAAAGGTGATGATTGACCTTGTTGAGCGAGGCATTCCAAGGGATGAAGCGCATGAGATTCTCCGAGAGGCCTCCTTTACTGCTGTGGCAAACAAGGAAGAATTGATCGATGTCTGTAGTCGAACACCAGCCATATCCGCTGCATTTAGCGCAGAAGAATTGGAAGCCATGTTCGAACCAAGCAACCACATCGGTGTATCAGGAGAAATCGTTGATGAAGCTGTTGCTCTCGCTCGTGCAGCCATTCAAACAACGGAATGAATGGTGTACACGCCTCGAGAGGCAGTGTGTTCTTCTACACCTTCGACCCTCAGCGAGCGTGACCAAATTGGTCCGCCGAGAACAAATGTCTCGTACTCCCCACCCTCTCCATCAACATTGAATCGATGCTTGTTGGAGAGTTCATGAAGATGCTTCAGAGACGATTCTGTCAACACATGACCGAGCCATGTGTGATCCAACCCTTCACAAGAAACCGAAGTAAGCATAATCTCAAAACCTGCTTCGACCATGCCTGAAAGGTGTTCGATTGGGGTTTGATGCCAAAGTGGAGAGAACGAATGTAGGTTCAATCGCTGGCACATGCATTCGAGCCACTGCTTTTGGAAATCAGAGCGTAATGCACCACTAACAACAGCATCGATTTCCAACTCAGACAAGGCATTCTCCAGTGCCTGAATCTCGTCCTCAACTGTACCTGATGCAGCGACCTTCACCCATGGTACATCTGCTCGTTCTGCCTGAACCCTAACCCATTGTGTCGATGGGACTTGAAACATGTGCGAGTCACCATCCTGTATGTCGACAGTAACGACTGCAACAATGTCCCAGCCTCGACACATCGCCCACCACCAGGCAGCAGAGGAGTCCTTACCTCCTGAGCTGAGAACAGCGATTCGCATGATGCATCCATGAACTTCAAGTTCATGAGATTAAGGGAAAACTAGCCAAGTGTTCAAATGGGTCCTTCAGGTGGATAGCATAGGGTGGTCAAGCATCACCCTCATAAAGCGTCGTGGACGAGAAGGAATTGGTGAGATAAATGCAACCGAGTGGAAGAGGATACGATCATGGAATTACAACATTTAGCCCGGATGGACGTTTGTTCCAAGTTGAATACGCTCGTGAGTCCGTTAAGCGAGGTACAACGACAGCTGGTTTGAAATTCAAGGAAGGCGTTGTTCTTGTCTGCGACAAGCGCATTGCATCACGTCTTATCATTCCAGAGTCCATTGAAAAGATGTTCAAAATCGACGAACACGTCGGTGTAGCGACATCGGGACTCGTCGCTGATGCACGACAGTTGGTTGCTCGAGCACGCGTTGAATCCCAAATCAACAGAATCACCTACGCAGACACTGTCCCAATCGATGTGTTGGTCAAGAAAATCTGCGACTTCAAGCAATCCTTCACACAATATGGCGGATCACGTCCGTTCGGAACCGCCCTCCTCATTGGTGGAGTTGACGACGAAGGAATCCACCTGTATGAAACGGACCCATCGGGTGCCTACCAATCCTACCATGCAGGTGCAATTGGAAGCAACCGAAATACCGTCATTGAATACTTTGAGAAGAATTGGAAGAGTGGAATGACCCTCAACGCAGCCATGAAGATGGGGCTTGAGGCTCTTCGCTCGGCCAACGATACCGAACTCAACCGAGATGCTGTCGAAGTTGTTGTCGTTGATGGCAATGGATACAGAATCCTCGACCGTGGAGAAGTGAACAAGCAACTTGACCGACTCAAGCCTCTTGAGGATTGAGCATCGAGTCAACCTTCAAAACGCTGAGGTGACCGCATGGTCAGTCTCGATAATGCCGTCCTTGCTCGACTTGAGAAAGGTGGCAAACGCTACGAAGCCTTGGTCGATCCAGACCTTGTCGAGCAATGGAAGGAAGACGCATCCACTGTTGAGTTGGATGACTTTATGGCCATGGATGAGATTTTCCATGACGCTCGAGCCGGTGAGCGCCCAACGGAAGAGGCATTGATGAATACCTTCCAAACATTGGATGTTGAAGCGATTCTTAACATCATTCTCGAGAAGGGGTCAATTCAGCTGACAACGGCACAGCGAAAGGCTCGTGTCGAGAACATGCGTCAGCAAATCATCCATCACATCCACAGCCAAGCCATCGACCCGAAGAGCAAGTCTCCACACCCACGAACACGCATTGAGTTGGCGCTTGATGAATCGAAGTACTCTGTCGACCCATTCAAGCGACTTGAAGATCAAGTCAAAGATGCGATTGCAAAACTGAAACCACTCATCCCTCTCAGTTTCGAAGCCGTTCGACTTGCGTTCCGAATTCCAGGGAGTGCCTATGGCAGCGTGAGTCAATTGCTTCGCCCATACCAAAAGAAAGAGCAATGGCTTGAGAACGGAGATTGGGCATGTATTGTCGAACTTCCCGCAGGGATGAAAGGAGACATAATCGGTCAAGTTCTCAAGCGTGCAAACGATGCGGAAGTCAAAGAATTGGCCTCGTGATAAAAGGGTGCCCTTTATCATGGGATGTCGAGTGGCCGGAACGGAGAGAAAAGAATGTCCGAAGGTCAAGTTGGCGCCGAGCAGCGCCTCGTGACCCCGGGAATGGTCATTGGGCCATCATCCGGGAAGCGAGCAGGTACTGGTACGATTGCCGAAAACAACGAATTCATCGCCACCCGGTTGGGATGGCTCAACGAACAGAACGATGTCGTTTCTGTTCTGCCGATTAATAGCGCATACATGCCACGTTCAGGTGACCTTGTCATCGGTTTTGTGGCCGAAGTCCGCAACAATCTCTGGTTCTTTGATGTCAACGGACCGTTCCAAGCATTGCTTCCAATGTCCCTCGCACCTTGGAAGGTTGAATTTGGCTCGACCCGACAACATCTCGGAATCGGTGACGCTGCTCTTGCCCGCATTCAGGAGGTTGATGAAACCCACAACATGGTCCTTACCATGAAGGGTGTTGGACTTCGACGCCTCAACGAAGGGGCCGTCGTCTCAATTCCAGTCAATCTGATCGATACCATTCGAGGCCAAAACAATGCTATGCTTAGCCGAATTCGTGATGCTACCAATTGTCGCATCATCGTCGGCGACAACGGCCGTGTATGGATTCACGGAGATGCAGCAGACATGCACGTTGCACGACAATTGATTCAAACTCTCAACGAAGAGGGACACAAAAACACATTCGAAGGTGCGGTAGAAGCACTTGAAAACAAACGAGGTGAACACTGATGGGTGGATATGGAGACGTAAAATTACTACGAGAAGATGGAAAGCGACTTGATGGTCGGGCAATCGATGAAATGCGACCAGTAACGATTGAAGCAGGGGTGCTCCCTGCTGCTGATGGTTCGGCCATGGTTACACATGGACTGAACGTTGCAGTTGCTGCAGTTTATGGACCAATGGAAGCGCACCCTCGAAAGATTCAGCGACAAGATCGTGCTGTTATTGACGTACGCTACAACATGGCACCGTTCTCAACAGGCGACCGAATTCGACCAGGATTCAACCGACGAAGCCGTGAAATCTCAAAGGTCACTGCTGAGTCTTTGGAATCCGTTGTCCTTGTTGAGCGCTACCCACGTTCAAAGATTCGAGTTGAAATCGAAATCCTTGCTGCAGAAGCAGGAACACGATGCGCAGGCATCACTGCAGCATCCGTTGCACTCGCTGACGCTGGAATTCCCATGCGAGACATGATTGTCGGTGTAGCCTCTGGAAAGATTGAGGACACCGTCGTACTCGACCTCGATAAGGCAGAAGACAACTACGGCCAAGCTGACCTCCCAGTTGGTATTCTTCCGAACACTGGTGAGATTGCTTTCTTACAAATGGATGGAGATCTCTCCATTGATGAGTACAATCTCGCCATGGAATACAACCACAAGGCTGCGAAAGAAATTCATGAAATCATGGTTGATGCTCTCAAGCGCCGATACGAAGGAGGTGAAGCCTGATGGTTGAACTCGTTCCTTCCCTCTTGCGACAAGAACTTGACCGTCTCGCAGCAGAAGGTCAGCGCATCGATGGTCGAGGACAATTCGAAGGACGTGAAGTCCACCTTGAAGTCGATTGCTTGTACAACGCCGAAGGCTCTGCCAAGGTTGTTTGGGGCGACACCATCATCTACGCTGGTGTCAAATTCGAAATCCGAACTCCATGGCCAGATCGACCAACACAAGGTTCCCTTATGTGCGGTGCTGAACTACGTCCTGTCGCTCATCGCAAGTATGAGCCAGGTCCACCATCACCAGAATCCATCGAACTCGGTCGAGTTGTCGATCGTGGAATCCGTGAATCCGGATGCATCGACATGGACGAGTTGTGCATCGTTCCTGGCGAGAAAGTTTGGGGAGTCATGATCGACATCCACGTTCTTTCCGATGGAGGCAACATCTTCGATGCTGCAGGCCTTGCAGCCATCGCCGCTCTACGAACAGCTGTTGTTCCAGCAGAACGATTCGATGTTGGTGAAGACCACACCTTGAAGGTCAACGGAACACCAATCATGGCATCGTTCAAGCGTGCAGGTGGACGCTTTGTTTACGACCCGAGTGAAGAAGAAGAACTCGGTGGAGACGAGCGCATTCACATCACTCTCGGAGACGAAGGCCACCTCCACTCGTTACAGAAGGGGCTAAAAGGAGTCTTCACTCCGGATGAATTTGCCGAGATTCTAGCGGTCGCCGAACAAAAGTGCAGTGAACTGAGAGAAATGGTGGCAGAAAAGGAGGGGAACTGATTGGCAAAGCGAACCCAGAAAGCAAAGGCAACAGCACGATTTGGTGCACGATATGGTGTAAGCGTACGACGTAACGCAGGTAGTGCTCTGGCCAAGAAAAACGCCAAGTACACATGCCCTGTTTGTCACTACCGCAAGGTTACCCGTCAATCCGTCGGCATCTGGTGCTGCGGAAAGTGTGGCCACACCTTCGCAGGCGGTGCATGGGAACCATTCACCCGTGCAAGCGATGCAAACTCCCGCATTCTTCGACGATCCGTTGAAGGTGCAACAACAGCCGATATGGCATTCATCGCTCAGCAAGCAGCTCTCGACTTTGAGCGCAAGGCTGCAGAAGAGACCTCTGAAGAGGAGTGATTGCAATGGCGGAAACGCCGTTCTCGCTTGTTTGTACGATTACACGAGCGGACGCTACGGACATTCAGGCTATGCGAGATTCGCTCGTCTCAGAAACTGAAAGCCATGAACATAACCAAAACACCTTTTCATTCCGTGTGGATGAAGCCAATGCGAAAGATCTCCGTGCAATGTGGAACACACGAATTCGTGGATTGATTGCTGCTGATGAAATTCTACAGGCGATTGGAACCGCAGGTTCATCAACCAAGGACGATTCGAAAGAAGCATGAGCACTGTTGAGCAATTGCAAGTCGTTGTCTCCGAAGTTCAGAATGCACGACATCAAGTGGCCACCGTTCGGGCACAATTGCAAGAATTGGAAACAACCATTACAGCAGTTGAGAAGCACCCTGAAGGCATGGCTCTCCATCGACAACTCGGTGGTGTGTTGGTTGAAGTTGACAACAAAGCTGAGTTGATTGAAGAACTCAAGACGACCCATTCTACACTATCCGAGCATGCTGAGCGACTCTCCGAGCATGAAGCAAAACTTGTCGCAGCCTATGAAGAACTCAAGAAATCACTTGAGGGAGAAGCTTGAATTCGCAACAAAAAGACATTGCTGCAATGAAGCAATGGCTCGATGCTGCCATTGAACGTGGTGCAGTTCCAGTCATCACGGGTCAAAACGGAGATATGGATACCATTGGATCTGCGATTGCTCTCGCTTCGATTCATCCCTCACTCCTCGCTTGTGGTTTGCACTTGGGACGCATCGCAAAACGTCTCGTTGAAGACATGAAGGCCCCATTTCGTAAGGTGACTGCCATTGGGACGGCTTTTCCACCAAATCTTGGTGGCATCATTGTTGTTGATGCTGCAGCACCAGACCAAGTCGGTATTGACTTACCTGATGTGCCACGATTGATTCTCGACCACCATGCTACCAATGGTTGGGCGTTAAACGAGGGCGACTACATGATGAAGTGGGATGTTCGTGCAACGACAGAAATGGTTGCAACCTATATGTTTGAACACGCCAAGGATTCGCTTACACCACCCGTTCGCAAAATGTTGCTCGCAGGAATGATCACCGATACAGGACGATTCAAACACGCCAACACAACCTCCTTCGATGTGACGACAAAACTTCTCGAAGGCAGCGACATTGACTATGCTGAGTTTTGTGAATACATCGAACGGGAAAATACATCTCCGTCGGAACGAGGTAGTTTGCTTCGTGGACTTGGACGTGCAAAGCATCATGATGCGGGCGACTGGAGTCTTGTTACGACCTATGCAGGTACGCTCGAAGGACGACTTGCTTCCATGCTTCTTGGAACAGGATGTGACGTTTCCCTTGTTTCACGCCATCGAGAAGGTGAGACCCGATTGACGGCACGAGCGACACGCAAGGCTACATTACGAGGCGTTCACCTTGGAGCCATCATGCAGGCGATAGCAGAACAACACGGTGGCGACGGTGGAGGTCATGACGGAGCTGCAGGATGGACAGGAAACGTTGATCGCATTCGAGCAGAATCTGCATTCATAGCACAACTAACACTCCAACATGAGGTGAAGAAATGAGACCAAAGGCACCAGGATTGTACATCTCCAAATGGCGTGAGGAAGGACCTGTATCGTTGGAAACTGCTGAGGAATGGCGAGACGAACACGGATGGAACGACTGGATGGCTATCATCGAGGCAGCTCTCTATCTTGATGCGGCCGAATTGGTTGAACTGCTTTTACCAGTGTTAACTCCAGCACAACGAGCAACCTTTGACTTGGTTCGACGACGAATGCTAGGTGACCAACGACTTGAGGAGGCCATCGATCAAGCGCTTGAAGTATGCAGAAATCCTGAAACGCGTGACCTTGCGCTTGAAGGACGTCTACGCATGGAGCGTGGTCTTCAGCGATTCGAAAAGGGAGATTCAACTGGTGCAGAGGAAGATCTCACATGGGCTGAAACCAGACTCAAATCCGTTGCAAAAGCAAGTCGAGATCATGACTTATCACTCTTGAACAAAGCAGCATACCACATGGCTTCCGGTGAGGATCTCATGGCTCTGCAAGTGTATGGAGATATTTCACGGAAGGAAAATCATGCCCATGAAACCATCGCCATATCTCGAATTGGTGCATCACGCATCCACGCTCGTTATGGGAAGATGTTCGACGCTGCTCGAAATGCTTGGAACGGACACGCACACGCCATTCTCGCTAATCAGGTAACAATGGCGATTGAAGCAGGCAGCCTCTTTCTAGACCTCTCAATCGACGAACAAGATGAGGAAGCGGTTCGATTTCAACAGCAAGTCGATGAATCAAAGCCACGCAATGTTGGTGATGCAACACCTGAACTGAATGTGCACCCGGCTGATGTAAGTGGTGTGTTTGGCTGGTGCATGAAGCATCTCAACAAGGACCATTCTGGACAGGACCGTCCGGATCTACGAGCCATGGTTATGATGGCCCACCGTCTTGATCGGATGAATGAATTCGATTGGCTAATCGAGGAACCTCAGCGCGTTGAAGATTCCATGCTGGTCGCTGTTGTTCTTGGATGCGCACTCAACGATGAACAACATTTGGCATGGACAGAGCGAATGCAATCACTCATGCCTTAATTCTATAGAATCTACCCACTTGCTTAAATCGATTACCTCCTGAACATCCCAATGGGTAAAATTGGGTAACTCTGCAAACCATTGAACCGTAGAAACGTGTTGATCGTTGACATTCCAATGCTGTTGACTGAACGGTACTTTTTCATCATCAACCGATACCAGCCCAACCCAACCATTTGGATAATACGATTTGTTCCAAGCGAGAAGTGTACCCTTACCTCCAACTTCCTCCTTCATTTCCCGATGCAGCGCTTGCTCAGGATCCTCACCCTCTTCGATGTGTCCTCCTGGAAATTCCCAACCACGCTCAGGGTGCTGAACCATGAGAATAGAACC
>CALDQY010000191.1 GCA_937911445.1 uncultured Rhodobiaceae bacterium
TCGGCAGCATTGTTCCGTCTTCGTGCATAACCTGACAGCCGGTTTGTGAGAAAGTCGTTCCATCTTGCTAGTGCAGCACGCTCTCCACCCCGTTGTTTCCAAACGGGATGCACCGACATGTCGATGTTGCAGGAATGGAGTAATCGAAGCCGTTTGTCTGGGTTCTTCAAATGGGATACTTCGACTGGTTCGAATGGTAACTCTCCATCCCAGGATAAGGATTGCTCGACTTGTGGCTGCGGCCAAGGTAAGCCCACACGTCGCTTCCTGAGTTTCTTGGTTGCGTCACGGTATCGAAATGGCCTGTCCATCGACTTTCCAAAAACAGGAAGAGGCACCACACAATGACAATCAATTTCCAACACAGGACAACGTGCGATTTTTGCTATGCGTTTGACCCAGTTGGTCCAAGGAGGTAAAGGGAACAAATCTGTGATGATCAGACTTGCTTGTGAGGCGAACGTTTTCATGACCGACGGACGATGTCCTTCCCTTGCAACATGCAGAACGTAATCAATGCCCAACTGTTTGCATCCGTTGTGCATGTCGAGAGCGGCATCAAAGAGGATGTTATGATGGCGAGCGTTTGCGTGTGGATAACGCTCATCGATGCCTTGGTACACAAGCAAGGGTCGCCCAATTCGCTCTGCAAGAATTCGACCTGCATCAATGGCGGGGTTCTCATGGGTTCGCAGAGATGATTTCAGCCAAACAATGACAGGACCCTCACCCTGCGGTTCCTGAATCGAATTGGCCAAGCGGCATCTTTCTGCGAGATGCTCCGGCAAATCGAACATGCCTCAAACTACCTCCGTTGGTAAATATACTCCTGTTTGAGGACAAACTCAAAACGATGATTAAACGCCTCTACTTCAAAGCAACATGGACAAGAAAACCTATCTCGTAACCGGTGCATCAAAGGGCATTGGCCGTGCAATCGCTCGCTCGCTTGCAAACGATGGATATCAGGTGATTCTTCTTGCTCGAGCATCCGATGAGCTCGATTCTGCCTGCAAGGAGATTCAATCCAATTCCCCATCATCGTTTTCGATCGCATGCGATCTTTCACAACCCGAATCCATCGATTTCGCAATTAAGTCTCTACAAGATTTGGATGCTATCGATGGTATTGTCCACAATGCTGGTACGATTGCACCCATTCAATCAATGTTCGATGCCGATGATGCAATCTGGGAGCGAAACATCTACGTTAATGTTACAGGAGTTCAGAGGCTGACTGGAGGTCTTTACTCAAAGATGAAAGCTTCCAATCATTGTCGTGTCACAACGATATCAAGTGGAGCAGCGTTGCGTCCGCTTCATTCTTGGTCGGCATACTGCATTTCGAAAGCTGGGCTAGATATGTGGTCACGATGCTTGGCGGAAGAGGGGGCGAAAGATGGAATTACATCCATCGCTATCGCACCAGGAATAGTCAACACCGACATGCAACTCGAGATTCGATCGTCGAGTTCCGAAGACTTCCCATTGGTCGATTCGTTCATTGGTTATCATCGAGATGGAGACCTAACGCGTCCTGACGATGTCGCAGCGAAACTCCATTCGCTCATCACTACCCATTCAATGGAACAATCGGGGCAACGATTCGATGTCCGAGAACTCTAACATTCGAACGTGGCCAACCGAACTGTCATAAGCCACCACCACGGCGTAGGTTCATGCCAGGAACCGACCGTGTTGAAATCCGAACCCTCAAAGTTGGACGATTTTGTGTTGTTGATGATGAAGCCTACAAGATTTTGAGCATCTCGAAATCCAAGCCTGGAAAGCACGGCTCTGCCAAGGCTCGTCTCTCTCTTGAAAGCATCTTTACCGGAAAGAAAATTTCACACGTAGGAACGGTCACCGATTCCATCAGTGTTCCAATGATTGAGAAAGGAACTGCAACCGTAACTCACATCGAGGGTAACGAAGTTCACGCTATGAACGACCGAGATTACTCGATGATGATTCTGCCTATGCCAGACTCTGAAAGCGATATGAACATCGATGCAGGTCAGAAAATCATGTGGCAAGAGGCGTTAGGTCGCTACATCATCATTCGTGATCACTGAAATCCGAGCGACTTTGCTGCAGAGACAATCATCTCCTCGTGGCTTTTTGAAACCCATCCTGTTTTCTCGATGGTGTTGCTGCAATCGTAGTGATTTGTTGTTCCGAGGCCTCGAGTGACCAATCGTGCTTCTTTGATGAAGATTGCCATGAGTTTGACAATGGTATTTGGTAATGCCATTGTCCTCACCTTGTAGCCATTTGATTTCAGATGCCGAGCGATGTTTGGCATCGTAATTGCCGATGTTGCCATCATGAGTCGCTCTCCATTTAGTTCACTCCGCTCCAATGCTTCAGCATGCATCCAGGCAACATCACGCACATCGACAGGTGCAAAGCTGATTTTTGGGAATCCGGGGTAAGAACTCTGCACAA
>CALDQY010000192.1 GCA_937911445.1 uncultured Rhodobiaceae bacterium
AAAGGCGTACTTTGAGGAATTTTCGTCAACCCATCACTTTCATGAATGCGGAGAATGGATTGGAGATTTTCAAAAAGGCTGTTCAATTGCGATTGGCCGAACACCACGTACACCTTGTCTGCCTCTCCGAAAAGATCCACAGCCCATTCGAGGCCAAAATACGGCTTACCATTACGGACCAAGAGCAAACAATCGCGTGCCTCTACGTTGTATCGTGAGCGTATCAATGGATCTGAAAACGAATTGTATTCAATTGTATACGTTTCTGTTCCGTTGATGTTTGCATGAAGTTCAATCAAGTTCTTTTTTGCACCCTGTTCATCCTCTGCCAAGTCGAAACGAGGCCAGTCTGGATGATTGACACCGAAAATGCGTTTAATTTCAAGTCCACGATTGATCAGGTCGAGGTTGAAATTGAGAAACTTCTCCCCGGTCTGTGGTCGCAACCACCACAGACGAGTGTTGGTAAATGCTGTTGCGTAGATTTCATCGCCACGCCTTGCAAATTCTGTGATGAGTTGGTAGGTGTCTTTTGCTTCCGCATCTTGTGAAAGACCTGGGGTTTGTGATATCAGTTGAATTCGTCCAAAATCACGTACATTCGCTTCCTGTTCATGCAACGTCCAGTGAACAATTTCGTTGGCCACAATCTCACTCCGAGCATCTGCATCTTTCGTGGAAATTCCTTCGATTAGATTTCGAAGTGAGTAAGCGATTTTTGCTCGCACGGGGCCAATTTTCGTCAGTTGAGCATTTGAATTCGGCCAGTTCATTGAAAGGACACCGTACTCCATTTCATCAGCACTAATTTGGAGTCGATGAATGAAAATCACCGCAGGGCCAACAATACTCGTTGCCATGGTCGTCAACAGATATTGAGACAGTACAACCGTATCTGCATCAAACATCGGCTCGCCGATGGCGATCCGTGAAACTGCGGTGAGGATGACGCCTACAATACCTGAAAAAATTCCAGCGATGACGAGCGTTGAATTTCCTGTATCAACCATCGACAACACTTCCTTGCTCGGAACGGAGTTCTTCGTCGCCCCGGATGACCAATACGGTACCAATCATCAAAACTGTTGCGCCGACCCAAGTCCACAAACTTGGGATACCTGTTGTTCCAAAAATCCATCCGATAAAAGAGCCAACAAGTGGCTCAAACAAATACGCCACACTCACGATGATTGGCGGGAACCATCGAAGTACTGCACTAATTCCAGCATGGCCAACAATACCTGGGAAGACTGCAAGATACACGACATACCATATCCATGAACTGCTCATCCACCCGAACATCGAGATATTTTCCTCACTCAACGAGAAGACTGTCCCTTCAAGCATCATTGACATAACTGCGAGGAAGATTGCTGCGATGACAGTAACTGGTAGAATGTAAACAAACAATGGCATCCATTGGCGAAGTTTCCTTCCTGCCAGGAAATAGCCCACAACTGCAATAGCGCCGATGATGGCAGCAAGATCACCAAGGAGTGTTACATCCGTTTCAGCTGATATACCAAGCAGGGTAATTCCCCCTCCTATGAAGCCGATACTGGCGCCAAACACCTGCTGTTTTGGCACATATTTCCTCAATAAGAGCGCACCAAAGACAATAATGAGTGGATGAATCGTTACGAAAAGAAGACTGTGGGTGAGGGATGTATTGTCAAGGGACCATACCCATGCACCCATGTGCAAGCCGAGACTTATTCCTGAACCAAGCAGGATGTATCGTGTTTCAGGTAACCTCAGTTTCTCCATTGAATCGGAATCTTGCCTCATATCACGATACTGAAGAAAGAATATAGGTGCCATCAATATGGCCGTCAGTTGAAATCGCCATGAAGCCCGAAGCAGAGGTGGGACGTCATCCATCAACTGGAATACCGCTCCAGCGCTCGAAATCGATATGATCGAGAAGGTGAGCAAAATCCACAGCAAAATTCTCTGGGAAATCATAGAGGCTCACTGCACTTGCTAATCAACATGATGAGATAAGCCTTAGCACACATCCTTTGCCATGATGTCTACATCGATACTCAGCAGATGTAATCTTTCAACCGTTTCATTCATACACTCCCTCAGTATGTCAAGTGCATGAAGAATACCGGTGTTTGTCCAAAGTGCGACTCAAAGAATGTCAAGATCAACAATCTTGGCGGATTCCAAAACTACTTGCTAGGAAGCATCTACCAGTGCAAAGATTGTGGTTTCTCCGAAATATGGAATGGTCACAACGACAATGCGAAGAGAGATTTGTTGTATGTTCTACTGGGAATCATCGGCATCGGCCTTGTTCTCGCAGTCGGTTATTTCGCATTCATCGCCTGACCGGTTCAGTGATGTCAAACAGGCATACCGATGTACGGCTCATCAATGTCCAATTGGAGGATGTAGAGTCCAGTCGAAATGCATGAGGCGTAGATCCGTCCTTCGTGGAATTCTACGGCCCAAAGGAACGGAACCCATGAGAAATCGTAGAATGCACTGTCAAGAGGTGTTCCGTCGAGGTGACCTCTTGGGAGATAGTAACCAATGGTAGCTTCAAAGTGGATATCGATCCGATCGGTGGCAATTGGTGAAATGAGCGTTTCAACGTCAACAATCCACACACCTGCATGATAATGCGAGATGTACAGTCGTCCGTCCCACGTACCACCACGAGATTGGTCTGTTTCTTCTGTGGTCTCGAAATAGCCACTGTCGAGATTGTGTGGACTGAACAGCAACCATTCGTCCGCAACTGGATCCAGTTCACAGGATGAACCGAAACAATGGTCCGTTGCATAGGGAATTTCCCAGTCACGGGTCATGGAAATCTCGAACTTGAAATTCCCGTTTTCCATCGAGTATTCGGTGGTGTCGAGCAAGTAGACGATGCCTGTTCCCTCGTACAGGTCAAGACACTCGACTGCTGCAGTAACGTAATGCCTTGGTTCGTCACCAAGCCCAAGATGGGAGACGTCGAGCATTTCAGGGAATGGTTCTGCGTAGTGAATGTAGGAAACTCGTCCGCCGTTCTCGTTGCTCGTTGTTCCGCTATCTGGTCGACCATCGTTGTCAAGGTCGAGGAAATCCATCCACGATCCAACCTCAGGTGCTCGCCATCGGCACATCACTGGGTTGCCTTGCCCAGCCTTGCAGAGCGTTGCCATGGTCGTGTATTGGGCTGGGGAATTAACAGGGTGCGGAACGTCAGTGACGTCTCCAATTCGGAGACCAGCTTCCCAGTAGGAGCCGTAGATGAAGGTTCGACCATAGCGTGGATCCTCGGTATCTTCACCCGGCCATCGTTGTACAGTCATGTCGTGAATGTAAATCCAGCCACCACGGGTTGTTTCCCAAGCGACTTCGTATTCTCCGACCTTGATGATGGTGTGACCAACCCCGGATGCAGGGATACCCGGAAGTGTTCGAGAAGCACTGCCTTGGAGGTTGAGATGAGCGATGGTGACACCACCACATGCTTCACCCAATGCAGAGTCGCACTGCTCGTAATCAGGGTTGGCTACGAATATGTACCACTCCCCATCGATCATGTGTGGGTAGAGGTTGTGTGGACCACTTGGGTGATCGACATCGTACCATGAATCAACGTACGTTGGATTTGTTTTATCAGTGACATCGATGAGAACAACAGAGACTTGAGATGGGTCACCCCATTCACCAACGTTTGGATCAGCATAGCCAGAATCGACAAGTTGATTCTGAAGAATGACATACTCGTTTCCGTTGTACTCCAAATACTTCACATCGAGAACTTGGGTGTTCGGGTCGTTGTACACACCAACGACTTGAGGGTCCGAGGCGTTGGTGACATCTACGATGTGCATGTCGTTCCATCCCGCTTGGTATGTGTATACGTTACCGTCGGGTGAGCGAGCAACGGAAACTTCGGCGTTTCCTGGTGATGTCAATGGGTTGAACGCAAGTTGTTCGATGTTATCGGTTCCCGCTTCGTGCTGACTGGCGTTTGAGTGATCGTGTCCATCGCCTTGGAACAATGGGTCACCTGCTGCAAAGGTGAAGCTCGGTTCACTGGTTTCCGCTTCCTCACCAACGCCGACGAGAAGGACGGTAATTGAAGATGCAAAGAGAATACCAAAGATGGCTAGGGCAATCACTCGCGTGTCCATGTCAGGCCGAGTGATACCTTGCGTATTGTATTTATTCTCAGTGCACTTGGCCAAACCATGCGTTCCCTGGTGGTTGCGATGGTCATGTTGCTGCTCGCAGCACCCGTAGCAGCCCACGAGTTGGTCATTTACACTGTGATTGTCAACGATGAGGGACCACAACCTGCCGATGTACCTGCAAGTGCGCTCAAGGCTGGCGATTCGGTCTGGTTTTGGATGAAAGATTCAACGGAAAACATGTCAATGGTTATCGAATTGAGTAAAGATGGTGCAAGTGCACGATCTCCGACGCTCGTATACGAGTGTGCCCTTGATGAGAACGGAAGTCTTGTCGATGACGACTGCAAGAATCGATTTGAATTCACATTTGCTGGAAATCAGTCTGTTGGTTTGTGGAACGTGTCGTACATGAAATCCATCAACGGAACGCTGACAGAAACGCTCCATGGTAGCGTGATAATCAACGAAGACGTTCACCTCGATGCAAACCATACACACGACAATACCACGCAACAAGGAGTTGAAAGCCAGAGCACTGGCGGGAACGACTCGATGATTCAAACCGGTGCAATCGTGGTTGCAATCGTATCAGCGCTCGGTGTTGGAGTTATATTGATGCAACCCGAAAAGAAGACCTTGGTCGAAGAAGAATAGGCTCTTTTTTGAGCCTTTATGTACTGTGAAAAACAGTATTCTTATGGTCGAAAATCCATCCGAAAACAACAAACTGAAAGCCATTCGTGAACAAAAGGAGCAACCACTTCTCGATGCTTTTCAAGGCTCAAAAATGTGGTTCCATGAAAAGTACCTTCTTTTCGAAACAAACGTCAACATCGAAACTGATGCATGGGGGGCTCGTATCACACTCAGTAGCATAGCTCATCCAACATTCACCATCTCTGGAAGATGGGACATGATCAACTTCGGTTCTGACTACATCGGGTGCTCGATGGTGGGCTGGTCGCTCTATTCTGAATGCCCGTACCCTGAATGGTTTGGAGAATGAATTGTCATCTGCTCAAATGCGACGATTCAAAGGTAAACGACTTCTCGGAAGGTTGTGGCTTGGGTACGTCTACGGCGATTTCTGAAGCATCTCGAAAAGCGAGGTGAGGTGCTGCGCATCAACCGTCCGGTTGATGTTGCCTACGAAGCGGGGGCAATCGCTGACCTTCTCGTCAAGAACGACGGTCCAGCAGTCGTCTTCGAACAACCTCGTCTTGCTGACGGTTCAATTTCACCCATGCCACTCGTCATGAACCTGTTTGGTAGCCATCAGCGAACACTGGACGCACTCGGAGCTTCGCATGAAACCGAAGTTGGCGACCGTATGACAGCGATGATGAAACCAGACATTGGTACGTTCGTAAAGATGCCATGGAAGGCGCTTCCTCTTGCCCGTGACGCATTTGCTATGCCTCCGCGAAAGAAGCGATTTGCCGCTCCTTGTCAACAAG
>CALDQY010000193.1 GCA_937911445.1 uncultured Rhodobiaceae bacterium
AAAGATGATATCCCAGCAGGTGACGTATACATTCTTTCCAGAGTCCTCCATGACTGGGATGATACAAAGTGCATTCATCTACTCATGCGCCTACCAAGGTCATCCCGAGTTATCGTTATTGACCGCACTGCTGAACCAGGAAAACATGGGCTTCTAAGCCTCAACATGCTCTTAGTGTCAGGAGGACGGGAGCGAACCAAGACAGAGTGGAGTCACATGTTTTCTAAGGCTGGTTGGAGAATCGACACGTGCTCAGAGTGGTCCGGACACTCGGTTTTTTCCCTCCTTCCACAAAGTGATGATTCATGAAAGTAAGCAGCTACAGCAAAGGAGATTCGATTCCAAATGTTGGTATTCTACTCATTCGCCATGGGCCAAAGAGAAAGCGGATTCATCCCTTGGAGCAGACTCCGCTCTCTGAAAATGGGATCAAACAAGTGATTCAGTTCGCTAAAGCATGGGATGGTCCGATTCCCAGCAAAGTGTTAACCAGTCCAATCGACCGATGCGCTCAGACTGCCTCAATCATTATTGAGACCAATGACTGGAAACAAGGCGTGCAACGATCGCGTTTGCTTGGAGACCCAGGTCCGTTTGTCATCGATTCTGAAGTCGTGAGTGACCAACTGAAAGGGATGGATGAACATGGAACTATGGGCTTCTTTAGGGAACACATCGATGGAGCAATCAAGCCCGGCATGGCATCGCTTGCGGAGGGGTCAATAGTATTGCTCGAAGAACTCGTTAGTACGCACAGGGATGGACTCGTGCTCGCTGTCTCGCATGATGTCATCATTTCAGCACTCGCTGCTCACCTCGGGATCAATGACAAGGAATGGCCGGAGCCTCTTTGTGGTTTAGCCATCCGATTCTGAGGATTTTTCGGTGACAGTTGTTAATCGACATTCTACTCTTTGCCAGGAACCCTACCTCTCACCTCGGCGTTTAGAGGCTCAAATTGGACGATTTGAGAACACCAAGCAATCAATAAGGAGCCACCAATGAAGATGTTGAATGATATCAACTCAGAAACAAACCATACTCCGACGTATGATAGTGAGATTGCCAAAGCAAGCATCGTGATGAACAGCGGAGCTTTTTGCAATCGAGGATCGATAAACGAATAGACATAGAAGCCTCCTCCAAATGCTGCGAATGGGAATGCGAAAAGAGCATATGCCAAGCCTATGAGAATTCCAAACAACATGTAGACAAACTCGAGTTGAGGCGACGTCAGCAAGATTTCTGTGACGAGGAAAACTGTACAGAAATTGTGCATCATTTGGTTGTGAAACCAGAACTGACGCTTGTGATGTTCCTCATCGATGTGGTTTTCAGGTAGAATGACGTATCGAACGACTGTTGAGGTCAGGAACGATGCTCCCAAAGATGTAACGAAGACACCAGCTAAAAGTTGAGCTAAATTTGATGGCAGGTCTGTATCTGCTAGGAGGAAGAATGAACCAATCGTTGCAAAGAAGAAGTACATGACGGTCAAAATCAATGTCCAACTACTGAAGGTAACGAATTTTTTGATACCAATCGGAGGGGTGAGAACGTCCTCTTTCTTTTCATGCGATCGTACAATCATGTGTCCCGTCTTCATTGTATACATGAAGGCGATAGTACGCAATCCCAACAACAAACAAGCGATATGCCAAATGGCCATCAAGACATCAGATGGACCCTGAGTGAGTGAATTCCCTGTACCAACCAGGAGTGAGGGTACATCCCAGCTGAAGAGAAGAACAAGCGATGCAAGAGTAATGATGGATAAAACACTCATGCTTCGAACAACATCGTCGTTGGGATGATACTGGTTGAAGAGTTCCATCATGATCCAACCGTTTGCTCTCTACTGAGATTCTCTATTCTCAATCTCATGACTTGTTCCGAACATCGAACTCATCCACTTGGGCGACCACCAGTTCCACTTACCCATGAGGCGCATGGTCGACGGTACGACAAGGGCTCGAACAATCGTCGCATCTAGGAAGATTGCTAAGGCCAAACCAAGACCAATTTGTTTGAGAATGACGACCGATGATAGTCCAAACGCCATGAACACGACAACCATAATCGCTGCTGCTCCTGTGATAAGACGTCCTGTCTTCTGAAGTCCATTCGCAACAGCTTGTGTGTTGTCCCCAGTAACTTCCCATTCTTCGTGGATCCGAGAGAGCATGAGAACCTCGTAGTCCATCGATAACCCGAAGACAATGCAAAAGATGATGACTGGGTTAGTGGTTTCGATTGGCTGGGCCGTGAAATTGAGCAAACTTTCCCCGTAACCCCACTGGAAGACGAAGACAAGCATACCAAATGTTGCTGAAATCGATAGAATGTTCATGATGATGGCTTTGATTGGGATAATCACACTACGAACTTGGATAAAGATGAGAATGACTGTAGAAATGAAGATGAACGCCAAAGCGATTGGTAAATTTTCGACAATCGCATCTTGAACGTCAAGTGAATATGCAGCAAATCCAGCAACGAGCAACTGACCATCGTCACCAATGGAAAGGTCACTGAGGAAATCATCCCGATCTTCACGAACATCGGCTACGAAGCCACGTCCGTCTTCGCCGGTAATTGGTCCGTTCAATGAGAAGATGATGTAGGTGACACCATCGGAAAGGAACTGGTCACGGAGATATTCACGGGTGGCTACTTGTTCTGCTGTCAGATATTCATCTGGCGTTTGCCAATAGGCGACAACCGATGATTCGTTCATGCTCGCATTTGGCAGAGCATACCCGAATGCAGTGATGACTCGCTTGTCCTCGATGTGTTCGAGCATCCAGTTGTGCGTTGCTCTGAGATTGTCCTCTGCAAGTGGATCCTCGCCATCGAAGTCAAGAACAACCATGGCAACATTGACCGCCCTTTCAGGCCATTTCTCGTCCATGTGTTCAAATCCTACTCGTGTTTCGTCATCTGGCGGTAATGCATCGCGCGATGCGATTGAGAAATCAGCGTATAAGAACGGTAAACCTGCACCTAAGAGGATGACCAAGGTTGGAACCAAAACAGCCCAAGGCTTGTCCATGACCGTCGTTGCAATCCTTGCCCATATTCCCGTTCCATCATCGTTTTCAGTACTGAATGAATACGGAATTTTCCCATAAAACACACGAGGACCGAGTATGGCCATGAATGCGGGGAGAACAATGACAGAGAAGATCATTGCAACAGAAACAGCAAGAGTCCCACCAATTCCAAGGCTTGGTAAACCAGTATTCTCAAAGAACAGCATGCCCATGAGACCAATAGCAACAGTAACGCCGCTGAAAAATACGGCTTTACCGGCTGTTGCAACCGTCATTGCCGTTGACGTTCGGATGTCTCTGCCACGATTCAACTCTTCTCGGAATCGATTGACAAGGAACAATGAGTAATCGACAGAGACGCCGATCCCAATGAGCGTGATGATGTTGATGGCATATTGCGTGACATCCATCGTGTTGGACAACCAAATGGTCAATCCCATCGCTGAAAGAACCGTCAGTACAGCCACTCCAAATGGCAGGAGTGCGGAAATGATTGTTCCAAAGACAATTCCCAAAATTATGACTGTGAGCGGCCCCGAAATCAATTCGGCTTTGATCAAATCCTCTTGGATTCGAGAATCAAACGTTACATCAATGGCGATTTCACCCGTTACCCAAGATTCAAAATCGCTATCCATTACGATGGTTTCTTTGTTATCAGCAAACAGCTGTTTTGCTTCTTTGCGATCCAGATTGATGGTCACTCGATTTTTTGCCCAGAAACCATCATCGCCTTCGTAGACAAATTCATCGCGTTCGTCTCCGCTGATGTCCCATGAATATTCGATTTTCACGTCATTCATTGGATCTTCCTCACACAACGGCGAGCACAGGTCAACGGGTGTTTTTGGAGTAAAAGCTGCCAAGGCATCCTGCACTGCTATTCTCCATTCTTGGGACGAATCGTCCAGAGATCTATGATGAACAAGCAGAATGAAGGTCTGAGAACCCTCGTCTTCCGAGGTGAAAGCACTATCACGAAGTGTTCCGGCTTCAATGGATTCGAGGTCTCCTTCGCCCCATGATTCTGCCCAATCCGCACCCATTCCGATGAGCGAGGCCATCCCTAGACAAGCAATGAGCCCGACAGCGAGGACAACCTTGCGACGGTCGTAGGTGAGCTCGCCGAGTTTGTAGAAAAAGCGGTCCTCCAGCAGTTTAGGATCTGTTACAGATTCCATGCTTTTACCGAAGGAATTCAGTTTATCAATTCATGTATTGGATGCCCCTTATTTTCCGCCAGTAGCCCTGCTCGTTGGACCTGGCAGTGGGAGCGATTCAGCACGGTTTTGCACCTTCTTGATGATGAAATGCTCCTCACCATCGTTGTCTGTAGGTTCTGTCGAAGTATCGACTTCCAATCCAAACTCCAGCAATGAGGTTTGATCTTGAGGCAAACCCATCTCATCGTTTTCTTCAAACAATTGAGCATCGATAGCATGTGCATACGCCACCTCATCAAGCGCCTCGACGGCGATGAACATCTGACGTGGAAGTCCACCACTTAGAGGAACGACGTGAACCATTTCGGCGGGAAGACGGCCATCAAAATTCGAGTAATACGCCATCGATTCATCCTGCATGACGAAATCGATTTGATACCATCGGTCATCGTTCTGCTTCGGACGCAATCGAATGTGGACCATCAACCCGACCTCCTCTGCATCATCGACAATCCCTGCTTGTTCGATCATGGATTCAAAAACTGGCCCAAGGAATGTCTTCCCATCGTTTTTCAGTTCTTTCGCATGACGCCCGTATGTGTAAAGAATACGGTTTTCAGCAAAGTCTTGGCGGCAAACAATAACAGTGGTATCGGCGTCTTCTCGCATGCAAATATAGAGTGAAGTCGAGAGTACTTAATCATAGCCAGATTGTGAGAATTCACTCACATAATACAAGCGTTCATGAATGGTTTCTCCTGGCGTGATACATGGAGCAAGCGATTCTCGGAGGCGGCTGTTTTTGGTGCGTTGAAGGAGCCTACAAGCGCATCATAGGGGTCCAATCGGCCCTGCCAGGTTATGCAGGGGGGCCTCGTCCTAATCCTACCTACGAAGAGGTCTGCAGTGGTGCGACCGGTCACGCTGAAATCGTCATCATTGACTACGATCCTGAAATCATCTCATTCGATACCATTCTCGAAGTGTTCTTCACCGTTCACGACCCCACACAACTCAATCGGCAAGGCAACGATGTAGGAACACAATACAGGAGTTGCATTATGCCTACCAATGAACAACAAAAAGAATCAGCTTTGGCCGCCATTGAGACCTTTGCGTCCGTGTTTGACAAACCGATTGTAACTACAATCGAGGAGGCAAAG
>CALDQY010000194.1 GCA_937911445.1 uncultured Rhodobiaceae bacterium
CTTCGCCTTCATCTACATCGGCCCACTGGTCGTTGAATTTGGTGAGTATGCCTTCGCTCAAGGTTGGATTTCAGAACCTCCAAACATTCTCAATCCAATCAACGGAGCCATTGTTGTTGCTATCATGATCCTTCCACTCATAGCCTCCATGTCCGAAGATGCTCTTCGTGCCGTTCCAAACGAACTACGTGAGGGTTCGCTCGCACTTGGAGCCACACGAATCGAAACGACCTTCCGTGTTATGCTTCAAGCATCGCTTTCCGGAATCATTGCAAGCATTATTCTCGCTTTATCTCGTGCCGTTGGTGAAACCATGGCTGTCACACTCGCCGTTGGAACCGTTGCTGTCTACACCTCGAACATGTTCTTGCCAGCTCAAACCATGACTGCCTACATTGCACAACGTGTTGGTGGAGACCTGCCCTTCGGAGAAATCGGTTACCTGACGATTTTTGCTGTAGGTCTCTATCTCTTCGTTATCACACTCTGTTTGAATCTTCTCGGTAACAAGGTTCTATCAACGTACAGGGAGGCGTACTGATGAAAGAAGATCGTGTTGCACCTCTGAAGGACATTGACCGCTTGAAAAAGCGTAGTCGTTCACGTCGAAACATTGTCGAGAAAGGTGGATCACTCACCTTGGCGACGTCTGGTCTTGTTGGATTGTTTTTCTTGCTTGTTCTCGTCTGGCAGATTGCTCTGCCGACGTTCATTGAGGGTGAAACCGGGGAAATTTACGCAGCATCCGAATTCATTCCAGTCTCCGAGTACATCATGGAATGGGATCATCCCAACGTTGACGAAAATGGAGCAATCTTGACTGAAGTCATTACGCTTGAGTTGTCATGGGAAGAAAACGGAAAGGAGCAAAATCAAGATATTGAAATTCGCATTCTTCCAGAACGTGGAATAGTGAACGATGTTTACATTAATGCTTCAACGGGTGTATCGACAGATGTTCTTGAAGTCTCAAAGAAGGCGAAGTTCCACATCTACTCAACATTGGAAGTTCCAATCAACGTTGAGCAAACAACTGGACCTGTACCTAAAGCAGATGCAACGGGTCAACCTCTCGTATCCTCCTTCGTTGTGTCGGCCGATGTTCACTTGTTGGCCGATGATGAGGGTATTGTGTTCGAACCACTTGAGCTTCTTGCTTGGGGGTCGCTTCTTACCACCACTGCAGTCATGACGTTTCCGAAACCGTTTGCTTTGAAACAAGTTCA
>CALDQY010000195.1 GCA_937911445.1 uncultured Rhodobiaceae bacterium
AAATGCAATGAGTGGCATCATAGTTCTTGATGAGGAAGCAGAAACGGACGATGCCATCGGCACCTACCCAGACCAAAGGACCATACAGCAGCGATTGGAATCTGGTTTCTTCCTTCTTGACAAAGGAGCAGGACCTACCTCGCACCAAGTTGCAGCATGGGTACGAGACATGCTCGAATTGCCGAGATTGGGCCATGGAGGTACACTTGATCCATTTGCTACAGGCGTTCTTCCATTGATGGCTGGCAAAGCGATGCGTCTTACTAAGCAAATCCTTGAGCACAACAAGACCTACATTGCAGTCTTCCAGTTCAAGAGCGAAGTTCAACAAGAAACGCTCGATGATGTCATGCAACAACTGACTGGGCGAATTTACAACGTACCACCGGAAATCTCAGCAGTTCGAGTCCAAGTACGTACACGAAAGATTCACGACTTTTCACTGCTCGATCAATCCTCAAAGCACATTGTTGCTCGGATTCGATGCGAAGCAGGAACGTACATCCGTACAATGGCCAGAGACATGGGCCTCTTACTTGATCAACCCGTAGAACTCAAAGAATTACGAAGAGAAGACTCTGGAACGTTCACACTTGAGGATTGCGTTGAACTCCATGAGATTGCTGATGCTATTTGGCTTTGGAAGGAATGCAATGAGGGAGAAGCTTTGGAGCGAATGCTCCATCCAACAGAGAAACTTCTCGCAGGATTACCTCGTATTGTTGTCAAAGACAGTGCTGTTGCGGCACTGGCTCATGGAGCACCACTCCTACGACCTGGACTCGTCTCGATACCTGATGATCTCAGTACTGGACAAAATGTCCTCGTCACCAGCATCAAAGGCGAGGCTGTTTGCTTCGTCAAAGTCAACACGGACAGTGAGAACATCGCCAAGATGGAGAAAGGTGAAATCGCTCGCCCATCAGCTGTGCTGATGAACGATGATGTCTATCCTCGCCGCTGGTGATCAAGCCTCAAAGTATTCTTCGTAGATGAACTCCTCTGTTTCAATTCGTATTTTCAATTCTGACATGTCCCCACATCCGTTCCATCAGCCATGCTGAACGACCCCCACAGTCTTGGAACGTGCTTAACAAAAATCCTCACGGTTATGAATGTTCACGTGGTTTCAGAGATTATCCGACAATAGGGTATTGATTTCAATTGAGACTCATCAACCGAAAAAAACCGGTGAATCTCCATCCTTCCACTGCGGATGTTTGACCATACAATTCCGGAACGTTTCACTCTCCAACATTGTGTTGAGCCAACGATGGAGATGTGGAAATTCAAGTTGATCAAACCAAGCACGATCTGTGTTGGCAAATTGACGGACAAACGGTGAAAGAGCGTAATCAACGACGCTTACATCCTTTCCACAAAGGAAACTCGTTTGTGCCAATCGTGTGTTGTACCCTTCCAGAAATGCCAGAACATGCGTTCGATGTTCTTCTGGCGAAAGGGGCT
>CALDQY010000196.1 GCA_937911445.1 uncultured Rhodobiaceae bacterium
CATTCAGAACCTCTTGCAGTGGGCGGAAATGAACGGGTGCGAGGGAAAGTCCCCTGACTCCAACTCGCCGTCTGTGTTCTACTCTGTCCAGTCCTTCACGAACTGCGCAAACGGCACCGAAGTCTCGCTCGTCACGTTGTACGCCGCCGACCACAACCCCTACGAGGAGAGTTACGATGTGTTCCCCGGAAACGGAGGAACGGTGGATACCAACGGAATTGCATGGGAGTTCTTGTCCAGGTTCTCAAAGGAATCCAAGACATCATCCTCCGATCTTGGGCAATGATTGGTACCTACTAATGGGTGCAAAAACGCGCGTCAGGGGCAGAACAAAAGCGCGAAAGGTGATAAGGCAACCAACGTTGTTGTGCCTCATGGCAAAACGTTCCGAGGGTGATTCCTCACTCGGAGGTGCTCGACAACGTGCGAGCACTGCCACGTCTGCCTTTGGCGTTTCGAAGCGAGAAAGCCATGATTCGTCCACCTACTACAACAGTCGTATGAATGCGAATCTTGCATCAAGTCGTGATGTTGGATCGCCTCAGGATTTGCCAGAGCAATTCGAGAATGTCCTCCTGGAACAAGATGCTCGTTCTTTACCACTCCCAGACAATTGCGTTCAACTGGTCGTCACATCACCTCCGTACAATGCTTCGAAGGTGTACGATGACGATCTTTCCTTGCAAGAATACCTTCAATTGCTTGAGGAGGTGTTCTCGGAATGCTATCGTGTTCTTTCTCCCGGTGGACGCATGGTCGTGAACGTCGCAAATCTAGGACGTAAACCGTACATTCCACTCTCAACATACATCAACAACATCATGCTCAATCTTGGATTCTTGATGCGTGGTGAAATCATCTGGGATAAATCAGCGAGTGCTGGGTCATCGTGTGCCTGGGGTTCGTTCCAGAGTGCATCAAATCCATGTTTGCGAGACATTCACGAATACCTGCTGGTGTTCTCGAAAGGCGATTACAAGATGCCACGTTCGAAGAAAGAGCGTGAAAACGGTCGAATCGATACCATCGAAAAACAGGAATTCATTGATCACACAAAATCGATTTGGAGATTTGCAACGGAACGGGCAAGCCGTGTCAATCATCCTGCACCATTCCCCGTCGAACTTCCACGACGTTGCATTGAGTTGTACACCTTTGCAGGCGATGTTGTTCTCGATCCATTCAATGGTTCAGGAACAACCTGTGTTGCAGCCAAACAAACAGGACGGACTTACATTGGCGTTGATTTATCATCCGAGTACTGCCAGATAGCAGAGGAACGGCTCAAACAAACGCCTGAATTCGAGATGCCTGAATCAAAACCCGTGGCTTAATGTCTGCCACATGCGCAGTGATTTTCAATAACGATGCAGGAGGTTAAGCATGGCCGATTGGGATATGACCGCTCTCTCTGGACCTGAGGGCGAGGATTGGCGCGTACCTGTTTCCGAACTTGAGAACCGTCTCGAACGCCTTGCAAGAGCCCTCCGTGTTGCTGCCCTACCTGGTGCATTGATTCAACATCCTGTTGATTTGTATTATTTCGCTGGAGGACGTCAAGACGGTTCGTTGTTCGTTCCAGCCGAAGATACAGAAGGCGATGGTCCCATTTTCTTTGTACGCCGATCTCTAGAACGTGCCCGGTTTGAGGCTGGTGGAGACAACGCACCGTTCCAACTCGAAACCTTTCCACGGCTCAGCCAATTTGCAGATGTCCTGAAAACACGAGGTGTTTCAGGAGCTCCCGGATTACAGTTTGGTGAACTTCCATCTTCCTTTGCTCAACGGTTTGCTTCAGCCCTTTCTTCGTTAGGAGAGTGCAAAGATGTGACAGGAATTGTCCATCGACTACGAGAAGTCAAATCAGTATGGGAACAAGAACAAATGGCCCATGGATCTGAAATTCAAACTCGAATGTTCGAGGCCGTTGCTCAACTTGGACGTGAAGGCATATCGGAGCTTGACCTTGTTGCAGCAGCAGAATCTGTTAGTCGGAGCGAGGGCTTCGGTGGCCAAGTTCAGATGCGTCGTTTCCCACTGGAATGCAATCGTGGCGTCATCGTTTCTGGACGAGCAGGTGGTGTACCCTCGTTTTTTGACTCTGCAATAGGCGGAGCAGGTCCTCACCCTTTGGCTGGAATGGGTTCAGGATTCAACAAAATCAAACCGAATGAACCCGTTCTCGTTGATCTCGTTCACGTTCATCGCGGTTATGTTGTCGACATGACGCGTATGTTTTCACTCGGCTCTCTCTCCGAAGAATGGCATCAGCGACTCGATGATATGATTGCTGTCAAGGATGCTGTGGTGAAGGTTCTCAATCAAGGCGGTCTCTGCAGTCAAGCGTGGGTTGAAGGACAATCTCTTGCTCACGAACTCGGCCATGAGCAGCACCTCATGGGAATGCAACCAGATCAATCGAAATTCCTCGGCCATTCGGTAGGATTGCAACTCGATGAGTCACCTGTTGTTGCTGCAGGTTTTGACCGCCCGCTTCCTATTGGTGGCACCATGGCCATCGAACCCAAGTTGGTGTATGCAGAGGGTAGCATTGGTTCAGAAGATACGTGGATTCGAAGTGAAGAGGGTATGCGTGCTGTCACAGCCCACGATGCTTGGCCATGGTTGACTGAATGGTAGGAACCATGCATCACGGTGCGTTCAAAGAGGTGGAATGTGAGCATCCTCTATGCCGGCTAAGCCATATGCTCCAAGTCACATTGGTTCCGTAGCGTCCACGTACACATCGATGAGGATTGCAGGAGCAGTCAAAGATTCACTCGTTGATTTGGTCTGTGAAGAGTTGGACCGCCTCGTACCATTGATGGAGGCTGCGACCCTCGATAACGATGCGGAGCGAAAGACACTGGATGACGCACAACGAACCCGGTTAAATTACAACCGCACACGTGAACTCATGATCGACCGCATCAAACATGTCGAATCGGTAGGATCTGCAGCCGTTCAAGGTGGAATTGAACATCTTGAGAAATTCCTTGGCCGATTGATGCGACATTGTGAAGAAGCCGCAAGTCGCGATCGAGTATCAACCATCAAGCCTCGCCATCTTGAAATCGCTCTTCACTCAATGGGGAAAGGAACCTCTTCCTCAGAAGATGAGGAAGAAGAACATCAGGAGGAAGAAGGTGTTGAAGTTCAGGGAGGTGGTATCATTACCATCACCCATGTCAAATCAATGTCTCGAACCCATGCGAAAATGGCCATTACAGATGACGCTGCTGAAGACCTTCTTTTGACCTACGGAGACATGGTTTCCGAACTTGAGAGTGATATTCGCAAGCATGCCAATCTTGGACGAGATCCAATGTACTTCATCGATTCTGTCAATCGTCTAAGTGCCTTGATGGCTTTTGGTTGGATTCGACGTATGCTGATGAAGGCTGCTGACAATGCTCGAGAACGAGGTTATTCTCGTATCGACATTGAACAAATTGTTCACATCGATCCATTTGAGTGACCATGTTGATCACATCGATTCTTCTATCTGCATTGTTCGCAGGAATCGTCGCTACATTGGTCACGATTGCAATCGAAAAGTTTGGTGGTCGTACAGGGGGCGTTTTAGCAACCATTCCAACAACCATTGTTCCAGCAGCACTTGGAATGTACAGCATTTCGGGAGAGACTGAATTTGCTCAATCGATGTCGATCGTTCCTCTTGGTATGATGGTGAACGCAATCTTTCTATTGGTATGGATTCACGCACCTCAAAGATTTGGTTTGTCCCTTGTTGGAACAACGATTCTCTCTCTGGTTGTATGGACGTTGATTGGAAGCCTAGGGCTTCTTGTTTCAAGTGAATTGCAAGCATCCGGTGTTGCTGCATTGACCTACGCAGTTTCTGGATTAGGGTTGCTCATCCTCCTGGGTGTTTGGACGACGTGGACTTCTCGTCCAGCTCCGAAAGGAAGTCGATCGGTCCGTCCATCGGTGCTTGTTTTGCGCGGTTCTGCGGCTGCAACAGCCATTGGTATCGCAGTATGGTTCTCAAGCCTCTCGTATCCATTTGTATCTGGATTGGTCAGCACGTTCCCAGCAATTTTCCTGACATCGATGATTGCGTTATGGCTCGCACAAGGCCAAGATGTTCCTCAGGGTGCAGCCGGACCAATGATGCTCGGTGGGGCGAGTGTTGGTGTCTATGCCGTTGTTGCTATTGTTCTCTTTCCAATGCTCGGACCCGTTTTGGGTTCAATTGTCACTTGGTTAATTTCGATCATTGCATGGACCATTCCGGCCTACATCTATTTGCAATGGCGTCAATCGTTGACAAGCCTTGACCAACGTTCCGAAGCAGGAACGTCAACGATGTCGAGCTGAAGGGATACGACGCCTTTGATTTCAGAGAGGTGGCGACGTAATGCTCGTGCATCGATGAGACAGCATGGGCAATGTGGCCTTGAGGGTTGATAGCGAATACGAACATCGCCCTCTTCGGAGATGTTGACCGCTTGGACATAGGTTGACTCTGTGAGTGGCTTGTCCATGTGAGGGTCTTGCCAGTTCCCCATCGCTTTGACCAAGCGACGCTGAAGTTTTTTTTGCAGACGATTCATTCCTTTTTCGCCTCTTCAATCATCGCTTCTGCTTCAGGCAAACGTAGGTTTTCGAGACGTCCCTCAGCTTCTTTCAATTCGGCTTGACATCGCTCAAGCAATTTCGAGCCTTCTTCGAACCGTTCGAGTGTGGTTTCCAAATCCATTCCACCTCGCTCGAGTTCGGCTACGATGGCTTCCAGTCGTCGTAATGCATCGGAGTAGGTCTCTTCGGTCATGTTTCTCCCTCGTGTTGTCGTATGTTGTCAATGTTTGCGTCAGCTTCACCGTCCGCAAATTGGAGTGAAACAGTCTGTCCCTTGCTAAGTTTCGAAACGCTGGAGATGACGTTTCCATCACCATCAACACCCATCATGTAACCTCGCTCAAGGACGCGTTTTGGATGAGAAATCTGCAAAGCATTTCCAAGAACAGCAAGCCGCTGCTTGTGATATTGGAGTGCGGATGTGGTGCGTTGTTGAAGATCGTTCCCGAGTCGTTCGAGATGACGCACTGCCTCAGAGAGGCCTTTGCTTGGAGCGAGCTGCAACCGAAGTTTGAGTTGTTCGAGTTGTTGACGTGCATCGTTGAATTGGCGAAGAGAGCCCTGCATCATTCGATCCTCACAATCCATGAGATAGGCCAAATGATCGTCCACCAATGGAATGCAACATTCCACGGCATGACTTGGTGTTGAGGCACGTACATCAGCGACAAGGTCGCTGACGAGGATGTCCGATTCATGCCCAACTGCAGAGATCACCGGTATGGGCATGGCAGCAATGGCACGGGCCACAGGCTCGAGGTTGAAGGCCCACAGGTCCTCTGGAGAACCGCCGCCGCGACCAACAATCACAACGTCGCATGGAGGGACTGAGATGGCATCAGCGATGCTGTCTCGGCTGAGGTCTCGTGCAACGGCAAGTCCTCGAACAATTTCCTCGGCAGCACGGTCTCCTTGCACAGTGACCCCCACCACAGTCGTTCGGATTCCAGGCCATCTGGATTGCGACAGTTGCAACATATCCGCCAAGGCTGCAGAACCTTTTCCTGTCACAATCACGAGATGTTTTGGGAACGATGGGAGTGATTTGCGTGGTCGATCAAGAACACCTTCTTGACGGAGTTGAAGCAGAAGTTTCTGCTTCTGTTGTTCCAGAGCTCCAATCTTCTGAATGAGCTCGATACGTTCGACAACAATTTGCAATTGCCCTCGAGCTGGATAGAGATCAACACTCCCAATGACGAGAACCTCCTGCCCGTCTTTGATTCCATCAGGGATTCGACAGCGTCCTTTCCAAATAACTGCACTAATTTGGCCACCATCGTCTCGTAGACTAAAGTAAGTATGTCCAGAAGGATATGGTTTCCATTGACTGATTTCGCCCTTAAGCAAACAATGCTGATTGCGATCGTCAGAGCGTAGTCTTGCGCGTAATGCTTGGACGAACTTGCCAACGGGGGTTGGTTCAATTTCGTCCATGTTCTCTCTTGATGTCCAAGGTTCTTGAACTCAACTCAAGGGTCGTTCATGCGTCGATGAAAGGCTTGACGCTTCTCGACTTCTTCGAATTTCTTCTTGAGTTTTCGAACCAGAAATCGGCCTGCGATGTACAATGCGATCGAATTGATGACAAGAAGGACCCATTCGATACCTCCCCATTCCTCAAACATCCATTCACCTCAGAGCGGGGGCCTCACATCGATGTCAACGTCTCCTGATGGACAACCAATGCATCCGAGACGCGCTTGTCCCTCAACCATGTCCTCATCAAGACCTGGCGGAAGTTCCTCAGGGAGTGGGACATCGCCTTTGAGGAGCGTAATCATACAGGTTCCACAGGTTCCTGATGTGCAGTTTGTAGGTATCACAACACCTGCTGTCTCAGCCAATTCAGCAAGTGGTACATCTGGCTCAACAATGGCTTGACCGAGGAGTTGAACGCCACGGAAAAATCGAACCACGGCAGGCTGAGTGATGGTTCCACCTCAACGGCCTGGCTTGTTACGGGTCCAACGACCCGTTTGCTTGTTGAAGAACAAACCCGCTTTCTTCATCCACTTGTTGAACTTGGTTGCACCAGCACCGGTGCGGAGAATGAAGTCTTCTCGGTCTTCTTGTGCTTGGATGTAGCCCTTAACCGCAAGGGTTTGGTCAATCCAATCGTTGATGTCCATCAGACCGCCACTGAGGCCAGTGGATTCGATTTCAGCACTGATGAGATCGGCTGTTGCTCCAGTTGCTTCGAGATCCTTACGGAGTTGCTCGTTCACATCGGCAAAGCCCATGTTCGCTGGCTTCGGAGGAACAGGATTTCGTGGGGGTTTGTCGACATCGATGGTAATTCGAGAACCGTTCTCGAGGCGAGTGTTGACCATATCGCTGAGTGAGGGCGTGAAACTGGTTTCACATTCCCAGCAGATAAGAGCGAAGTCTTCGCTTCGGTCCATGTCTCGAGATTGACGAGGATCCATCTCATCTCCGCATTCGGGGCAAGCGTGGAAAATCAAGGCAGGAACGTGCTTGCGACGGAAGTCGACAATGTCTTGCGGCGTACCTTCGAGCTCGAGCATTTCGTGGTCACGAGCGGCTTCTAAGCCACGGGTTTCGAGTTGATCTCGAATCTTGACCTTCTGGTCGTCTTTGCCTTCATCATCAAGGCTGTTCTCGAGTTTAACAATGAGCTCTACGGTTTTCCCAAGTCGGTTCATGATGAGTTTCTTGTCTTTGAATGCAGTGACCTTGGCGAGTTTGATTCGCTCTTTCTGCTCCGCAAGTTCGCTGAGAACGTCCTTCTGCTTGCGCTTGAAACGCATCTCTTCGATACGGCTTTCTTGCTTGCGATCAGGTGCGAGAACCTTGGCCAAGAATCGTTCTTTACCGTGGCTTTGTGGTCCTTCTGCGATAATGCTGATGACACCTTCAGCAATGTCTTGCTTGAGGCCATAGTTTTCGACGAGCTTTTCAGCATCGATCTTTTTCAAATCGCCAATTTTCAAACCCGCATCAGCGAGCAGTTGTGCGGTTGAGTCGTCGATACCTCGACGAAGTAGTGCAAGATAGGTGTCTTTCTTTGCCATATCATCCCCTCCGACAATGTCAAGCGAGGGGACCTTCCTAAGAAAACCCTCCCCCGCTGTTGTTTACTCTAATTTATCACATCGAGCCTTTTTCAACCTTCTCCGCAAGTTGAACCCAATCGTCCAACGTTAACTCTTCAGGACGTGCATCCATCATCTCCAATTCCTGGAGTGATTGCATGGCATCCTTCCATCGTTGAGCGTGCCATCCTTTGATTCGCGAAATACGCTTGGGCGCCCTCCTGAGAGTTGAACGAATCTTCTTTCTTCGTTGTTCAAATGCATGATGAATCGTTTGCCGTACCAGCCGCTTATCGACGGAGAACACTTTGTTGTGTGGGCACAACTCAATCACTTGAGATTGAACGGCAGGTTGAGGGCTGAAATGATGTGGTGGCACCATGTGATGCTCGGTGACATCCCAATCCAGTGCAACGGTCATACCGAGCGAACCAACGTCTGCAGGGTGGTTCATTGACAGGCGCTGACCGAATTCATGTTGGACCATAAGAACGACTTGTTGCAATACGCCTTCCTGTTCTTTGAGATATCGAGTGAGTTTTTCGATCAATGGAGATGATATTTGGTATGGAATGTTTGCAACGACTTTGGTGATGTCCGATGGCCATGCAGCGTTCAATGCATCATCATGGTGAAGGATGAGTTGCTTCGTATTCTGTTCTTCACGAAATGCTTCATCGAGGTGCAAAACAGGAGCATCATCGATTTCGATGGCTGTAACGTTTGCACCAGTCTTCAGTAGGTATTGGGTGAGTGTTCCAGGTCCTGGACCGATTTCGAGAATGTGATCGTCTTTGTTCACTCCAGCAATCGCAACCATGCGTTCAAGCATCGCATCATCAATGAGAAAATGTTGGCCTAAATCGGTGTTTGGTGGTTGATAGGCCCGTAGACGGTCAACCAATTCACGTGCAGATTTCATGCATTCACCGGGAACAGGTGGTCGATGAGGCGAGGTTGAAGCGTCCGATCTTCGACTTCAGAAAAGAATCGACGTGCCAGAAGTTCAGCAGAATCAATGCCACATTTCTCGTTCAATTCTTGCATCGATGAGAAGCCTGACGAGCCTCGCAACTCAGCCATTTGCAACGCCTTCTTATTGCCAATGCCTGCAAGAAGCTCGAAGGCGTGTTGTTTCAAGGAGAGATTCCCTGCTTTGTTGAAGAAGGCATCTACGAAGTGTTTTCCATGCTCCTCAACAAACAACTGGATAATGAGTGGAAAGTCCATCTTGGCTGAGTTGGACATTTTGTCCATGCGAGCCCCTCCGAGTATGGACCCTGAAGGCGAGCCTTTGCCATCGCCTCCAACGTAGATACGCATGCTTGGGAGCAATGCTTCGCTTGATTCGATCGCAATTCGGCAAGGAATGACAGTGTCTTCAGTGAATCCAGTCACTACGCCCTCGGACATATCGTGTTCAACAACTCGGACCCATTTTGCATCGTAGAGGGGTTGTCCGTCTCGACGGCGTTGTTGCGGTCGTTGGTTGCCTCTGTTGTTGCGACGCTGTTGTGAGCGTTGTTGAGGACGTTGCTGACGTTGCGGTTGTTGCTCAGGTTTCTTCTGAGGCTTTGGAATCTCTTTGCGACCGGTAGCAGGAGGGGGCATGGAGGTATCAACAGACGGCTTAGCCTTGTTGAATTTACGAGGTGTGTAATCACGGCCAGGGCGGCTCATGCCAATCACTTCCGGTTATGTTGTTCATTCAATGCCGACGTGTTGTCGGACGAGTTCGATGACGGCGTTGATGTCTCCATCATCGATGGATGCTCGGCGGCTGGCCATAACAGCCTTGATTTCAATTTCGCTGAGAGGCATAAGTTCAGCAAGCTTTGCAGCGAGTTCAGGGTACTTCTCAAATGCCGGGAGTTCAGCGATGGCGTTCTTGAGCGCTTCGAAGACAGCAGCATCGGTTGGGTATCCGTTGCGATTGTCGCTTGCTGCCCACTCAGCGTGGAACAATGCAGCGCGCTGCTCGTACGTCAAATCTCTTCGACGCTCTTGAGCACCCATCAAAAGGTCTCGAACGGTAGCAAAGTCGACGATTTTCTCTTCTTCAGTCATGGTGATCACTCAAGAGGGCGAAGGTGTTCTGGGCGGGCGATGACAGTCTTCTGCATGTTTCCGTCCTTCACGGAGACAACCCAGGCGACGCCTTGTCGCTTCTGGATGAATCCTGTACGGCCGTGGAATCGGCGGTGAGGCATGCCCATTTGTTGGCTACCGTCCAAAACGATTGCAACGCGGTCACCCTCTTCGTAGTTGTGCATAATGCGGTTGATGTACGTTCGAGAACGGTCTTTTCGTCGTCGACGAAGGATGCTTCGTGTCCCTACTCGTTGTCCCTTGGATCGCTTCATTCTAGTGACCTCCATGGTTCGAAACTTGCATTACGCTGATTCGAGGCATCTCTGCGACCTACCCACTGCATATAAGCACCGCGATGAATCAAGTCCACTCAATCAGCGTGGATATCTCCAACATCGAGCCATTCAACCGTGCATTTTGCCTTGATGAGCGAGGCGATGGACGGTTGTGTTCGGCCATCATCACCGTGAACGGTTTCCTTGACGTAGGTTCCTGACTCACAACGGAGCGTGAATTCGACGTAGATGTTGCCCACATCGTTGAATTCGACGCTCGCATCACGTGTTTCGATGACTTTCCGCCGTCGCACGAGATCGGCTCTACGGTGTGCCACACGTTCGGGTGTTCGTTGAGCAAGATTCACGCCTTCGAGCTTCTCAATGATGTCAAGGATGGTCGTTTCATCTGGCAGAGGAAGCATCTCGACTGGCTCTGGATTGGTGGCGAGTAGGTTGGTAATTAGTTCGGCCTTCACACCCTTCTCTGAGCACTTCCGTTCGATGCACAATTCAACAAGTTCCGCTTTCTTCATTTTCTTGAGGTCCGCTTCATCGAGAATTGAAACTTCAACTCGTTCTAGAGGTTTCTTTGGATTGTCTTTCTTGTCCCCTCGGCGACGGTGTTTACGGCGACCTCGTCCACGTTGTTGGACGTCTTCCTTTGTCAGATCCAGCGGTGCAGTAAGAACGTCCAGCTCTGGTTGAGAAAGTGGTTCGACAAGGAACCGAATCGTGTAGGATTTCTCAGCGGGCGTATCCTTGACTCGAACAACTTCGCTGCGATTGGATCTGCGTACATCGGTGATTTCAATCGAGCCTTTAGCACGTTCATTGACGGCTTTCATCGCTGACTTGTAATCGATGTCCCATCGCTTTGGTTCTTTGATTTCGAGAACAAATGGCCGTCCCCGACCAAGGCATCGAACGTCGATGTCTTCTCGGCCCATGCCGTGGAAAGCATGCTCACGGCCTTCGAACAATTCGATGATTGGGTTACCGATGAGATCTTGAACGCTTGAAGGATACTGTTGCCCAGTATCGTTGCACTTGGCACAACCTCGTCCCTTACAAGCACGACAAGGCCAGCGTGTTTGAGGAATACCACGTTCGTGTTTCTTGTAGCGTCCGTAGATGTAAGCACTGCGAACATCGAGAGTGACGGTGAGGGTTAGAACATCGATCAGTGCCAAGATATCGGGTTTGTCGTTCACGATTGACACACCTTCAAGTCGCTCGTTTAATTTCTCAGAGATCAAACCAACAAGTGACGGTTTCAATCCATCAGAACCACCGGCAGCATATTGCTTTCGAATACCCTCTTCATGCTCAATTTGATCCTTTGGAAATCGAGCACCGATTTGCAACTTCTGGATATCGTATCCTGCTAAGGCATCTTCGATAACATCTGCAAGGAGGTCGACTTCTTCAAACAAGTTCTCACAGAATGGACATAGTGGAATCTCTTGACGAATGTTCAAGAGACGCTGATTTCCTTCGCTGATCGATTCTCTGATTTGTTGACCGGATGATTCGTTGCTCTGCTGGAAGGAGCGCTTACCGCCCAATCGACCAAGACATGGGTCGCAGGTTCCCATGCGAAGCAGGTGCTTCAGTCCAGCTGGCGATGGTGCACGTGGAATCTCTTCGGTATGTTCTTCCAACTGTTCAGGTTCTTCCAATTGTTCAGGTTCTTCCTGCGTTTCTTGTACATCGTCCCAAAGTGAGTAATCGGTTGAACCGAAGCCAGAATTAGCGTACTTCATCCAATCTTCTTCATCATCAGGTGTAGAATCATCGACCATTGTTTCACCTACCGCCGGTGGGACAACCCATTCGACCGCATACCTCCGTCACGGGTATCCTTCAAGAAGACACCGATGCTATTCTTCTTCAGAATCTGACTTCGTGAATTGATGCAACAGCCCCAACGCTGCCGTTGTAAGGACAAGACTTGCGATCAATGAGAGGAAGATCATCGCAGCAGAGAAGATTCCAAAGTTGCTGAATAGACCCATTGGAGATAGTGCGATAACCGAGAACCCAGCAATATCGGAAGCAGCGCTTCCGATGAGTGCAAGACTGCAAGCGCCTCCTACAGCATGCAAGGCCTGCTTGTGCGATTCGCCCTTTTCACGACTTTCACGATACCGTTCCGTGACGTGAATGCAGTAGTCGATTCCAACACCCAGTGAGATGGTAGCGATTGTCACGGTGACGATGTTCAGGCTTGCACCAGCGACTTCCATCAAACCGTACAGCCACACAACGACGAGGAGAATCGGACCCAACGTCACCAACGCTTGCTTGATTGATCGGAAACCAACTGCGAGGGATACGAAGACAAAGAGAGAACCGAGGACTAGCGAGGATTGCATCTCATTTTGCATTTCGGTTGAAGCAACATAACGTGTCACTGGACGCCCAGTTGTCATGACCCATGTTAGTGGTTCTTCCTCGGTTGTTGAAGTTCCTGCAACCTCACGTGTGCCCGTTGATAGATTGGTGAAGACTTCCAGATCTTCCCATAACTTGTCCATAGCAGGTGCAAGACTTGGGAAGTCTTCTGGACCAGTGATGCCAAACCGGATCAGCATGTGCTCATATTCAGCGGGTTGTCCATTGATGTCGAGCCAAGGCTGCGTAGGGTCCAGATCAACGCTCGGCATGATATAGAGACTGACAATGCTTGCAGGGATGGAAGGGATTGGACCGACTCCTGGAACGCCTTCGAGTGTCAGGAAACCGTACATGAAGGCAAGACAATCACGGTCTTCGGTGTCGATGAATCCGATTTGCGTCGTGTTGCATCCAACACCGTTTCCTTCAACATCTGGATTCCAGCCACGGGCTCGGAACGGTTCATCGTTCAGAACCATGGAACCTTGAGCTGCAAACACCAACTCATCGAGAGCGAGAAGGTCGATATTACCATCAGGTGTCTTTGTGATCTTTTCAGGTATGCCTTCCTGTGGTGTATTCATTCGCTGTCGCAGCTCGTCAATACCAGCATACACACGAGGGTCGAGCACATCGCCTTCAATCAGCAACATGGCAGGTTCGCCTTCATCAGAGAACCGTTCGTTGACGATGTTGACGCCTTGTGCGAAGTCAGAGGATTCATCGAGGAAATCTTCAACCGCAAAATCGCCCTCAAGATTGGACATGGCAATGCTTGCTGGGACAGTCAAAAGCAAGGCGAGTATGGCAATAACAACCGAATTCTTGAATCGTCCACTTTGAATGGTTAACCCACGCAACCACTTTTCTGGAACCAAGTGTGTAATTTGACGCTCTTCAATGGACTTGCCTTTTCGATGTTCGAGCCACTCGTCAAAACTCATTCGCAGCAATGGGACCCACAAACCAGTCAACAAGAATGCAGCAAGGATTCCCATGGCTGCTTCGATACCGAAACTGCGCAAGGCTGCGATATCTGAGAAGAGATTCGCAGAGAAGGCAGCCATTGTTGTGATCGATGTGAGCATGATGGCACGACCGACTCGGGTCAGCGTAATGGTACCAGATTCTGAGGCACTCTTGCCAAGTTTACGTTCCTCCTTGTAGCGATGAAGAGCATGGAGAGAATCATCAATGCCTAGAGCGAGAACGAGAATCGGCAGTAGATTTGAGAATTGAGAACGCGCAATGATGTCCCATCCAAAGAAACCTGTAAGATTCGAGATGTGGCCGATGAATCCCTGCATCCATAACAGGGCTCCACCCAGAGCAACAACGACGATGGCTACGTCGCTTACTCGCCTCAAACTGACATAGAGGAGTCCGAGAATAATTAGACCCATCAAGGCAATGAGTCCTGTCGAGGACTGAAGTTCCCGGTTGACTTCAACATTGACGCCTTGTCCGACAAGCAGCGTGAGAGACGCTCGATCATGGGAGCGAAGATGACCTTCGAGATCCATGTAGGTCCATTCGACCGAACATCCAGCACCCTCCTCTTTCTTGAGTTCAAGACAATACTCTTCTGAGTATTGAGGTGGATGAAGAACAAGTTCGTTGTTGGCCAATCGATACCCACCGATGACCAAACCTTCGTCGGACGTTCGAATGGACTTCTCTTGCTTCGCATCCTTCCAGACAATCTCCCAGCCACTTTCTTCGAGCGAAGCGCGGTCGAGTTGAACCAGTAGCCATGAGGCAGAACCGCTCCAGCGGCCGTACCCCGTGTATTCGTTTTGCCAATTACCCTCTGAATCAAGTGAACCCCCGATTGGGCCCTGCTGAATCGAAGTAATGTCGGAGACAAATCCACGGTCCAATGAAATCCATCGTAGGAAGTCATTGTTGCTACCTTCAGCCATTCGTGCTGCAGCCATGTCGATGTGGGCTTGTGTAACGTTCACATCGTCAAAACTCAAGCAATCGAGTGGAAAACAATCGGTCCAATTTGTTGGTGCTGGAGTAGGAACGCCGAGCGGAGAGAGTCCTGGCTGAGTTAGAATGGAGGTGTTGTTCATGAAACCACGGAAAATGTCCGCAAGAGACATGACACCTGCGGTTTGGTGGCCCGTAACTTCGTTCACCAAGGGTTTGAGCGACTGACCCAATGGATGCTCTTCGACCAGTTTTGCTTTCTGATCGATTTCTTTGAGAATGGTGAGGTTGAGAATCCCGCCATCCGGTTCTGAAATACCAACCCATGGCTCTCCTGCCTCGATGATTTGGTCTGCTGGAGGAATGCTGGTGTAATCTGGTGTTCCACCATCGATGGTCAATGCAGGTTGCCATGTGCTCAAGTCTTCAACTTCAGATGGATCTCGAACAGAGACGACGAATCCAAGAATGATTTCGCTCGTTGGAAATTCTGTATCAATGATGGTTTGAGCAGTCAGTTCAGGAGACTCCATCTCATAGGATTCCATATCGATCGGTTGGAGTGCTGTGAGTGCACCTGGAATCATGAACAATGTCAGAATGAATACGGCAATGTGGACTCGTTTCCGATGAGCAACCATGCCCTTTGAAAACCTCGCAAAACGAGTGTCCATGTGCCAAGGGTTGGTTTATCCTTCATGAATGAATGTATTCCAATCAGAAAGAAAAGCGTCGTCATTCCTTCCAATTTCCATGGAAATCTTCGGCATTATCGACTCGAACGAACAAATCGAGAGCAGTCCACGTCAAACTGTTGAAACCAGATGCCATGCCCTCAGGCCCACCAGCTTTCGCCGTCATAAACTCAAACGTATCCGATGGAGAGTGCCATTCTTGCCAGAAAGAGATGTCTCCTCCCGGGCTGAAGAAATTGAAGGTCGGATATCCAGCAGAAAAGAACGAACAATGGTCCGATGAACATGATTCTGCTTTTTGCCACATAATCGGATTACCTTCTGTAGGCTGGTAGGCCAGATTTTCATCGATCGATTCACCGACCCAACCGATCATTCGATCCATGTTTCCGTCACTTGCACCTGCGATACTGATGCTCCAATCGTATTTTGTTGGTTCAAAAATGTCTCCAGTTAATGGATCAATAAGGGGTTCAGTCAATGGTACAATTGGATAGTTGAGAGACACCATGTCGAAGTTCATGTAGGTTCGAACGGACACGTTTTCCGGCAGGTTGGCAACATACGCTAGTGAACCAAGAAGCCCCTCCTCTTCACATGCCCAGAGAGCGGCTACAACCGTGTGATCGAATTCCATTTGAGCAAGTGCTTGCCCAACTTCAAGCGAAACGGTTGAACCTGAGGTATCATCATTCGATCCTTCGTTTGTTCCTCCGCCAGGCGGTGTGAACATGTAGGCAATGTCGAAGTGTCCTCCGATGACAATGTACTCGTCAGGATTGACTCGTCCCCAGTTGTATCCAACGATGTTGAGTTGGTCAGGATCATCTGGATATTGTGTTATTTCGACATGGTCAAAGCCCATGTCCCACATCATTTCTTCTGCTTTTTCAGCAGCAACTTGGTACGCTGCGCCTCCTTCATGAAGCGACGCGCTCGCACACCATCGATTGTTGTAATCTGTGGTAAGCATGTCGATGGTTTCGTAGGCTCTTCGACCATCAACGAGCATGTATTCTTCGCTGTCTGTTAGCGGCAGTGTTGCATTCCAGACGTCTTTCTCTGCGGTTATGGTCAGAGCAATATCGGATCGTTCCGAATCAAGAACAAGGAATGTTAGGCTCGTTTGAGAGGCTGAAAAGGTCATTTCAACATCATCTCTCAACACACCATACTCATCCATGAAGTAGAAGCCAGGACTTCGATTCATCGTCCAGTCAACTTCAGAAGAAACCTCGATTGAGAAATACTGTCCTCGAAGAACAGATTCAGGAGCATCAACAGAGAATTCAGTTGATTGAACGGCTTCTGCATCCTCACCAAAACATCCGCTGAACATCGCAAGGACGATGGTTGCTGCGAGGAAGACAGGGCGCATGTCTTTGAGGCTGATATGCTCTCATATAGCCATTCGCTTTGTCGACAAAAATCGAATTATTCGGCTTGTTCAGTTGGCAAACCTTCTGCAGACCAGCCTCTTGTTCCACCTTCGAGGATGGTTACATTGGTGAATCCGTATTCTGCAAGAACGCTTGCTGCAATGGATGCTTGACCGCCACCAGCACATGTGAAAACAATGGGTTGGTCTGTGGATTGGAATGTTTCCTTGTCATGGAAGGCGCTTTGTGGATCTGCTTTGTAGAACAACGTTCCAAGTGAGACGTTCTTTGCACCGGGAATAACACCTTCACCGAGAGCGTTCGCATCGCGGACATCAACGACTGTGACTTCTTCGTTTGCATCCATTTTTGCCTTCAATTCTGCAGGGGTGATGGTCCCGTGGTTGGCTTTCCCTTCGGCTACTCTGTCGCTAAATGACTTCGTCATACATCGTCCATCGCTGACTCCTACTTCAATTCATTCACAAGTGCATCTGCGAGGAGCTCGTACTGTTCAACAGAGTTGTACAATTGAGCAGATATTCTCAGGTAGCGTCCTTCTGGGGACGGCCATGACCAAACTGGAACTTGGATGTTGTATTTCTTAGAAAGAATGTGATGCAAAGGATCTGGCTCATGCATCTTTTCTTTGGCTGGAATCTCACCAGGTAGTTGGATGGTCGAAATGCAAGCAATCATTTCGTTCGGGCATGGTTGTTCAATTCCAAGACGCTTGCAGAGAATGTCGCGGCCTTGGATTGCAAGGTCGTGGTTGTGTTGCATGATGGTTTCCCAGCCGCCATCAACAAGTTTCGCCATCCCTTCAATCACGGCAGGTATTGCGCACCAACCAGAGATGTCTTGCGTTCCTGTCCAATCGAATTCGTGCCGGAAACGAGTTGTGTCTCCAAGTGGAAACGTGTGGCCGTGGCTGATTGTGAGTGGTTGAATCTTCTTTTGTTTGTCGCTTCGAACGTAGAGAAACGCACTTCCCTTAGGTGCACAAAGCCACTTGTGGCAATTGCTTGTGACGTACGAGGCACCGAGTTTCTCGAGATTGAGAGGGATCATTCCAATTCCATGGGCAGCATCAAGAAGGACTTCAACGCCGTTTCCCTCGAAGAATTTTGTCAATTCTTCAAACGGCATTCGAAGACCAGTTGGACTCGTGACTGTGTCGATCATGACCAATTTCGTTCGCTCGGAACATGCTGATTTCATCAAATCGATGACGACATGAGCGCCATCGATTGGGAATGGAATGGCTACTTCGACGACCTTTGCACCCCACCTACTTGCAACGAAATCAATGGTATTTCGACATGCTTGGTAGGCATGATTGGGAACGAGAATTTCATCCCCTTGTTTGAATTGCAAGGAACGCAGAATTGTGTTAACGCCAGAGGTTGCATTGGATACGAAGGCCAGATCGTCCGCAGAACAAGAGAGGAAAGACCCCAACGCTTCCCGTGATTTCAGAAGGAGCTCAGGCATTAATTCTTCAAAGAAACGAACTGGTTCCCGTTCCATCAAGTCCTGCCACTTCCGTTGTTCGGTAATGACAAAATCTGGGCATGCACCAAAGGAACCATGGTTGAGAAACACTCGTGAAGCATCAAATGTCCAATGTCTGGCGAGGTGAGAGGGCATGTTCATCCTAGGAAGAACAAGTTCTCAATGATGACGGTAAAACGTGGTGCGGGGGGCAGGATTCGAACCTGCGAACCAATAAGGAATGGGACCTAAACCCACCGCCGTTGACCAAGCTGGGCGACCCCCGCGTAGGCTGTGGGCAGCAACGAACGGATTTCAATGCGCCGATGGTTGCTTTCAGGCTGAGACGCCAAATCCAGTGGCAGCGACAATGGCCAGAACGTCTTCGGTCGACAGGGCGTCGGTGGTCAACACGGCACCCTGTTCCGATTCAAAGGAAATCATGGTGTCGAGCACGTCTGGGTTGGCCCGCAGCGCCCGATTCACCCTCCCCGAGCAGCAACCGCAGGTCATGCCGGTGATGGTGATTTGATGTGTCTTGGTGGCCATGATTTATCCACATTGCTGCGGTTTTTCAGGGTTTGCAAATCGTGGCGCCCCTTGCCGGCGGTTTGGCAAATTGAACCAAACCTCGGATTTTCGGCATCGTTCGGGGTTTTTGAGAATATATTTTTATTCATGGGGAACCATTTGAAACCATGAATAAGCCCGGTGGGCAGAAGACCTTCGGCACGAGCATCTCGTTTGATCTGGATTTGCCGTCCTCGAAAGGCTCCCGTCGAGAAAAGCGGACAGAGGTTGCTGAGCACGTCGCCAGCGAGCCCGCCGCCAACCCTGCAGAGGTTGACTGTCCGGGCTGCGGCGCAACCATTTCTCAAGACGAGTGGATTCAATCGCTCGTTGGCTTTGTTTCCGGTGCCCGCCGGTACGATCTGGGCGAAGCGGTTCCCGGCAACGTTGTCCAAACGCTGCGCAACACCGTGTCGAACATGGATTTGCCTCAACCCGTCAACGTCTGGGAGTTGAGCATTGTCAACCGTCTCACACAGGAGTTCGATCTTTTGCTTCAGGAGGGCATTGAGCGAACGCTTTCGGAGATGGGTGAATTGTACACGAGGGACGAAGTGGACGCCTACGTTGAACGGGTTCGTGCGGAGACGCTTGCAGCGGCCGAGCACGAACTTGCTCCTCGAATTGAGGCTGAACTGCGGGAAGGACTCGAGGCCCAACTTCGGCGAGAGATCGAACAGGCGTTGTGGAAGCAGTTCGACGAGGAACTGGAGCGTCGCTCCCAATCTTGAGGCTTAGATTTCGCCCGTTCGCAAACTTGGAGCGGGTTGCCATCCGCGCAGGCCCAACGAATTTGCTACCACGCTGACGGAGGACAACGACATGGCTGCAGCGGCAAACGCCGGTGGGAGGAGCCAACCCGTCCACGGATAGAGCAACCCCATGGCGAGGGGCAGCCCGACGAGGTTGTAGACGAACGCCCACGCCAGGTTACTGCGGATGCGGCTCATCGTGGCGCGGCCCAGTTCGAGGGCCGCAACAGCGTCGGCAAGATCGTCCCGCACCAGAACAACATCGGCGCTTTCAAGGGCGATTTCGCTTCCTGCTCCCATGGCGATTCCAACGTTCGCCACCGAAAGCGCTGCGGCGTCGTTGATGCCGTCACCGATCATCGCCACGACGCCCTCCTCTTGCAAACGACGAACGTGGTCGGCCTTCTCGTCGGGTTTGACACCGGCCACGATGTCGGTGATGCCGACGGCATCGCCAACGGTCTGGGCCACCTCTTCGAGGTCCCCCGTCAGCATGACCACCTTGATTCCGGCTTGCTTGAGGCGACGAACCGCTGCTTCCGAGGTTTCTCGGATGCGGTCGCTGAATTCCATCCAACCGAGCAAGCGCTGACCTTTGGCCACCAACACGATCGTGGTTCCACGCCGTGCTCGAACAGCCACCTTCTCCTCGAGGTCATCGGGGAGGGCGTGCAGGCGCTCTTGCATCAATTCGAGATTGCCCACCGCCACGGCTTCACCGTCGTGCTTCCCGACCAACCCCAGGCCGGGCAGGGTCACAACGTCTGCGACGTCCGTCCGGGGATAACCGATGTTTTCCCATGCTGCATGAACGGCGCTTGCGAGTGGATGCGTGGACTCGGCCTCCAAGGCAGAGGCGAGGCAGAGCACCTCTTGGACGTCTCCGTCGATGAGTTCGATGTGGCTGACTCGGGGCGAGCCTGCGGTGATGGTTCCGGTCTTGTCGACGACCACCGTGGACGTGGCGTGGGCCTGCTCCAAGGCTTCGATGCCTTTGATCAACAGTCCGTATCGAGCGCCGCGGCCCGTACCGACGACCAGTGCTGTGGGCGTGGCCAAACCCAGGGCGCAAGGACAAGCGATGACCAGCGTGCTGACGAGCACCATCACGGCCGTTTCACCGGGCGTCATTTGACTGGCGGGTGCCAGCGATTCCGCCATCAGCCACCACAGGGCTGCGGCAGCAAGAGCGGCGATCACCACCACGGGGACGAAGACGGCCGAGATCCGGTCGACCAACCGCTGAACGGGCGCCTTTCGCATTTGGGCCTCATCGACCAGCTGGATGACCTTGGCCAGCATGGTGTCGTGCACGAGGGCCGTTGTTCGGACAAACAGCGTTGCGTCGAGGACCACGGTGCCTGCGGTGACGGCGTCGCCGGGTCGCTTGCGGACGGGAAAGGACTCTCCGGTCATCATCGATTCGTCCATGGTCGCCGTGCCCTCTTCCACCTCCCCGTCCAGAGGAACCGTTTCGCCCGCTCGAACCTTCAGGAGTGTACCTCGGGCGATGGTGTCCACCGCCTTCGCCTCGGTTCCTTCACCGACCACCACCCAGGCTTCGTTGGGCTGGAGCCGCATCAGACTGTGAACGGCGTCCGTGGCCTTGAGTTTGGCCTTTGCTTCGAGGTAATTCCCGAGCAAAACGAAGGCCACGATGAACGCCGCCCCGTCGAAGAAGACGTGTTGGGCTTCACCGATGAAACGGGGAAGAAAGGTCAGGTACGGTGCGAGAACGACAAGGGACGACCACACCATCGCCACCGTCGTCCCCAAATGGACAAGGACGTCCATGTTGGCGGTCCCTCGACGCAAAGCGGCCCATGCTCGTCGGTGAAACATACCGCCGGAGATGACGTACACCGGCAGAGCCGCGAGCATCGCTCCGGCCAGGCGAAGGTCCAGTCGGCCGACGGTGCCAAGATCGCCGACGAACATGGACAAAATGAACACAGGGAGGGCCAGACCAAACGCCAACGCCACCCGACGGCCCTGGGCCGTCACGCTCTCTTCGTTTTGCTGACGCTGTCGCAGGGCAGGGACCGGAGCGCTCGCCCCGAACCCTGCTGCCTCCACCGCTGCGATGCAGGCTGCTTGACGTGCGTCGACCGCTGCATCGCTCAAGCCGACGGTGGCCTTCTCCAGTGGAAGGTTGACGCTGACGCTCACGACCCCGTCCACGTTTGAGAGCACCCGCTCGACCGAGGCAACGCATGCGGAGCACGTCATGCCCGTCACGCTGAGCAGGAGTTGAGATTCGTCCATCAGTCGTCCTCCTTGATGGCGCAGCAGTCCGTGATTTGCCACTCACCCTCGTCAAGGGTGACGCTTCCGCATCCGCAGGTGCACATCCAACCCACGCTGTCCCAACCCTTTCCACCTTCGGCTCGGACGTAGAGGCGTTTCATCTTGCATCCGAGTTCGCAGACCTCTGCGACGATGCGAGGCATGGTTTGCCCACCGGCAGGGCATGTATAAAACCGATGTTTTGACTACAATAAACGACGGGGTAAACACTTTTAGTTCCATCTTCCGAAGCAGTGACATGGATTCTGAGGCGTTTCTGTTGCGCTTGGACACCCACCGTCAAGGTGGACGAATCACGGATGAATCCTATGCAAGCATTGCAGCGCACGAGCGAAATTCCGAAGCACCAAACCCGGTGATCATCGAGACAGCAACGACCGACCACACCGCCGACGGACCGTATTTGTTCAGGAAAGCGTACAACATGAAATTCAGTCTTGGCGTTGCTGCGGCCATCGGTGCGACGTTGGTTCTTGTCGGAACGGCTCTGCTTTGCGTGCTGATCGAGGACGCCATCGACGTCGAGGTGTTCTTCCCGTTCTTCGGCGTCATCACGCTCGCCGCTTATTTCGCTCCGGCCTCCAAGCTTGAAGGTCGCGCTAAAGATTTCGTCAGCGAAGCGCGTTCCATTCTGTTCGCTGTTGGATTCCTCATATCGACGTTGTATTTCCTCTTTGAGATTCTTGAATGGGACGATGGTTCGGACTTTCCGGGCAACCTCCGCAACCTGCTGCCGGTGTTGGGGGTGGTCTTGTTTGCATCCCACTTTGCACGGCAGATGGACGCTTATGTTTCGCACTACACAAGTTGGGGTTTGTGGTTTGTTCCGTTGGCGTTTGTCTTCACAGGCTCGGATTCTGGCACCGCCTTCTCTCTGACCATCGTGATTGCGGCGCTGGTGGCAGAGGTGGTTTGGGAATGGTTGTCCGATACGAGACCAAGCTCGTCCGGTGTGCAAGCGACGATGCAGGGCATGATGCTCGGCATCATCGCTTGGATCTCACTTTATGTCTACGGGGATTGGCTGAACAACGACTCCATTTATCCGGTGCTCCTCATCGTTGGATGGTTCGTCGTCGCCGAACTGACCAAGCACGAGCGATGGGCACGCTTCTACCCGACCGGCGGCAACAAAGGGTGGCTCCCCGTTCTCTTTGTGTTGGTGTTTTTCACCGGTTTACCGCTCCACATGGGCTTCGAGATTTCGGACAATTTTGGTCCGGAAGAAATCGATATTGCGGGTTTTGATCTTGAATTGGTTTGGGTGTACGCTTTCATCATTCACGGGCTCATGGGACTGCAGGCCTTTGACTGGAAGCCGGGCGATGTCGTTGGCAAACCTTCGCTCAGCGAACCTCGCACCAACTACGGCAGCATCTTTTTCCTGATGGCGTTTGTTTGGTTCGTCATCGGCACCATTGATTTCCTCGAGGACTTTGGGGCTTACCTCTTCCTTCCTCTTGGTTTCTTTGTGTTGGCGTTTGGAACGTGGCGCCTCATCCGCTCGAGTTCCAAATCACCCACGGAAGACCAAGGTCCGTCTGCTTAGTTCGGCGCAAGGTCAAGGCTGCCCGACCAGAGGTCAAGGCCTCGCAGGCGGCACGGGAAGCGCTGCCCAAGACGCAGGACCGTGGGGTGCTCGCCGTTGTGGTCGGGTTCCGCCACCGTCACCTCAAGCCCGTGCTCGTCCACGACCAGCCGTCGCTTACCCCCCAGCTGGCGAAGGTGCATGCGTCCCGACACGGCTCCGTCGTCGGCCAAATCCAGGAAGACCCAAGGCCCTCGCAACCCGGTCACTCGGGCGTTGTACGAGGTCGCCGCACCGTCCTGCGTGGGCGCTTCTTCCCCAAGGCGACCTCCGTTCAGCAAGTGCACGTGGTAGGCGTTGGCAACCAATTCCCACTCCATGCGCTTGGCGGCGAGACCCTGTTCGCTGCAGTGCACGGAAAGTCTGGCGGTTTCGGCCGTGTCGTGAACCCATTCTCGCCCGTGGATGTGAGCCTTGAGTTGGCGATGCGTCATGAGGTCGGGGTAGCGGCGAATGGGTGAGGTGAAGTGAACGTAAGCGTCCAAATTCAGTCCAAAGTGGCCCCCGTTCACTTCGTCGTATCGGGCGCGCTGCATGAGCTGGAACAGGCCCTGGTCAACGATTCGACGTGTCGTTTCCGTCAGGTTGCTCGCTGCGGCTTGGGCCTCCTGCAGGGAGGTCAGGATGCCGTTTCGAGCGTCCGGATCAACCACGCCTCTCAGATAGGGCAGAACCGATTCGTCCTTCGTTTCTGGCTCGTCCATGCCCGAAAGGTCGATGCCCCCTCCGCCGAGGTTCGCCCAGTCTCCGAGGAGGTTCGTCAACTCGTCCTCTTCGCTTTCTCCGTGCTTGCGCACACTGGGCATGGGCAGCTGGATGCCGATGTCCAAGGCCGCCAACTTGGCGTTCAGCGCTTCCACTTCGGGACGGTCAGGCGGTGCGTGGCACCGCCAAGGAAGCGGAGCGCCTGCTTCACCCAGCAGATGGCCAACCGATGCGTTGGTGGCGACCATGAACGACTCGATCATTCGGGTTGCTTCGTTGGGCCATTTGACGTCCACCCTGAGTTCGTTCGCACCCTGAAGGCGAGGCCTCAATTCGGGGTTGTTGAGGTTCAGACGAATTTCTCGGCTCTGCCAAACGGCGGCCAGGGCCAACATGTCGTCGTAATCGTCGGTTTCGAACACATCGTCGTAGGCGATGTTTGCGCTGACGTGAACGACACCTTCGTAGGCTCGTGTGTGCACAACGTTGTTCTCTTCGTCCAACTCCATGGC
>CALDQY010000197.1 GCA_937911445.1 uncultured Rhodobiaceae bacterium
AACAATCATGAAAATTTTTCCAATGGAAACAAAGGGGTGTGACCCACAAGTTCATTCAGGTCTATTCACTCCAATCACTATGGTCGTCTACGCTCCAGGTCGAACATCTGGTTACCCCAAGGTTCCACCAGAACGGGGATTGCGCTATCACTATCTCGGCGGTGGGAACGAGGTAGGTAATGTTGGGATCGTGCTTGAAGACCCTACATCAAACCGACTTCTGCTTGATTATGGAATTGCTCCGACGAAACCACCTCGATACCCAAATGAAGCACCAAATGTTTCTCATGCAATCATTACGCATTCACACATTGATCATCTAGGTATGGTGCCCTGGCTCGCTTCAAATCATAATTCTACCCTCCATGGAACAGAGTTGACTGCGGCGATATCAGAAATGATGTGGTACGATTGCCACAAAGTATCATCGATCGAAGGCTACCCTCTCCCGTGGGATAAACGTGACATAGATCTTGCACTTTCTGCATGGGATACGCACAAATTCAATACATCATGGAAACAAGATGACTGGAAACTTGAACTCCACCGAGCTGGACACATTCCCGGTGCAGCGATGCTTCATGTAGAAACACCCAACAAGTCGGTATTGTTTTCTGGTGACTTCGATACAAGGGATTCACAATTAACAATCGGTGCAAAACCTGTCAAAACAGATATTTTGTTTGTGGAAGGAACATATGGTGGTCGTGATCACCCTCCAAAACAAGAAGAAAATGAACGATTTATCGAACGAATTGTCGAGGTAGTAGACCGAGGCGGAACAGCCCTTGTTCCAGCATTTGCGAACGGCCGTACTCAGGATGTTGTGATGCTACTTCACAAATATCTCCCTGAACTGGATGTTCATGTTGATGGAATGGGTAAGCGAGTAGCAAAATTGCAAATGGAACATCCAGAAACACTTCGCGACCCATCAGCCCTTGAATCAGCATGGAAGTGGTGCCGTCGGGTTTCAAGCAAATCGGACCGAAAGAAGGCGCTTAATGCAGATGTCATCGTCTCTACCTCTGGCATGATGGATGGAGGTCCATCAATCTGGTATCTCAACCGATTACGTCATGACCGAAAGAATGCAATTCTTCTCACGGGCTACCAAGCTCGAAACACAGGCGGACGCCGATTGCTCGAGGAGCGAAAAGTTCCGATTTTTGGTAAATTAGCTAACATCGAACTTGATGTAGACCAGTATTCATTTTCAACACACGCCGGCCATCAGGAAATCGTCCAATTTGCAGAAGAATGCCAAGCAGAGGATGTTGTCATCTACCATTCCGATCCAAATATGGCACGACCACCTCTCGCTGAGGAACTCGAATCGAAAGGACATCGCGTACACCTCCCAAAGAATGGGGAATCCAATGAAATATCATTCCTGTAGGAGAAAAGAATGTATATCTCATTAACCAAAAAAGAATAATGGCCCCCGACCCAAAAATTTTGATTCTCAACCAATCAAGAAACGAGGCTGAAAAACTGATTGAATTAGGAGTAGAAAAGCCAAGAGACGGCGAATCGAAAACAAAAGCAACCAACCGTATATCAGAAGAAATATTCTTCAAAAAATTACAAGAAAACTCTACAATAAAGAATCACATTACTGACACAAACAATGATTTTGATGATTTAAGATCACCACACCGCTCTCTTCCGAAGATTGTTTTGCTACTTATTTCTCTTCCAATTTGTATTTTGATATCCTTTAATGCAGGGATGACGGAAATTCCCAAAATCCTTGTTTTACTCCCCTGTATTTTTGGGATAACAGTCTTTTCAAGGACCCCATATTTTCTATTTGCAATTCTAAGTCTATCGTTTCTATCTTACATGGCAGGATCGATAATCAATGATGCAATCAACAATGTATCTTTCATCCAAGTCATCCCATCACAATAATATGGATTGGTTGATAGAAGCAATTGAATACATCTACCTCTAGCGGAGGATGATAGCATGGCGGCAAAAGCACCTGGTGGAAAAAAGCGCCCACGAAGGAAAAGAAAGTTGAGACTTACTCTCCGTCAGAATAAGATCAAAAAAGCAGACTCCTACACAGATTCTCTAGGATGGTCAACAGATGTTGGCCGAACACTTGAAGACGCTCCTAAGGCGACGGAACCAGAAACCATCAACATTCAGTGCGATATGTGCGGGTCTATGCTCAAAATCAGAAAACCAACCCGAGCAAGATATTCCGTGACATGTACATATCCAGAATGTGGGAATGTGATGTCGTTCGATTAAAATGAAGCGATTACCCATCGTGATCTTTCTACTTCTTCTACCCTCTCTACAGGGCTGCCTTCAGGCGGATGAAGATGCTGAGAAGACCACCATCCGTCTTGCTACGACAACTTCTCTAAGGGATTCAGGGCTCTTATCTGTGCTTTTACCGGAATTTACAGATGAGACGGAAATATATGTTGATGTCATTGCTGTAGGTTCTGGAGCCGCTCTGTCGCTTGCAGAAAACAAGGATGTTGACGTACTTATCGTTCACGACCCAGCACGCGAACTCGAATTTATCGAGAACGGGTTTGCTGAGAACCGCACGACGTTTGCCTGGAACCGATTCGTCCTACTTGGCCCTACATCTGTTTCAGGCAGCCTAAATGAAACACTCACATGGCTTCTTGAAAATGACCAGTGTTTTGTTTCTCGCGGAGATGAATCCGGTACTCATCAAAAAGAACAAACGATATGGAAAGCGTTCTCCAATCAATCCAATGTTGAATTTACTGAGGACTCCTTGGGGTATCATCCTGTGTGGGACGGATATCAATCAATTGGACAGGGAATGGGGGCTGCGATTACGATAGCAAACGAATTGGAATGTTGGACTTTATCCGATCGTGGTACAGCTTTGTATCGACAAGGAAATACCAATCTTGTTATTCATGAGTTCAATGATACCTTGCTCGTGAACCCATATTCAATTCTCCTTATGGATAATGAACACAACACAGCAACAATCGCATTACGGGATTTTCTTATAGCATCCTCCCAACACATTGATGATTACAGAGTCGAGAACGAATCATTGTTCTTCAGTGGCGAACCAACAGTCTAACCCATCCGTTTCCCATCGAGCAACTGTTGTGCAATTTCATGATTTTCTGGAATGAATGCGCCTTCATGGATGAACAGAATACGATCGGCTAATCGTTGAGCCTGAGATGGATTGTGCGTAGCAAACACGATACCCCCACCTCGCTGTTTAAACGACAAAATTTGTTGTTCAATTCGTTCGACAGAACCTCCATCGAGTTCAGATGTTGCCTCATCAAGTATGAGTATTTCACGATTCATCGACAGTGCGCGCAGGAAGGCAACCCGTTGGATTTCACCACCTGAGAGTGAATCGGTACGCTGATTGCCTTTCTCCTCGAAGTTGCAAAGAGATGCAAAATACCCCCCTGCATCTGGCAATTGATCATGAAGCTTTGAAGCAAGACCAAGCTCCATTGCAACAGAATCCATCACCAAGACAGGATTCTGTGGAACAAATGCGAGCTGATGAGCGAAACGATTTGACCCGTTCTCAAGCCCGCACATGGCTCGAAGCAAAGTGGACTTACCTGAACCGGATTCACCCATGAGTGCAACAATTTCGTTTCCAGACACTTCGAGTGAACAGGATTTGACAATTTGAACACCATCCTTCTCAACCACCAGGTTTTCCCATGAGACGTTGAAGTCTTCAAAGGGTTCAGAACTCGCACTTTCCAGTCCAAAGGATTGTTTTCCAAAGAACCGAATGTATTGCAAAAATTGAACTCCAAACGCAATGATAAGTGAAATGATCAGTAGAGTCAAACCAATCTGTAAGGCAACATCAAGGCGACCAACACTTG
>CALDQY010000198.1 GCA_937911445.1 uncultured Rhodobiaceae bacterium
CCACAGATTTACCAAACAGGCTACGGACGTTTTAGGCCCAATAAAAGCGACGACCACTTGAGCTGCCGGTATTACCGCGGCGGCTGGCACCGGTCTTTCCCAGCCCTTTCCCTCTACTTGTTAAGAGTAGGATCTACATACACATAGTGCATGCACTAGGAGTTCCCTCATCACAGTTTCCTGCAGTGTGAAGTTTTCGCGCCTGCTGCACCCCGTAGGGTCTGGATTCGTGTCTCAGAATCCATCTCCGGGCTATGTCTCCCAACACCCGTACGCGTCGATGGCTAGGAGGTCCATTACACCCCCTACGACCTGATACGCCGCAGACCCATCCTATCTTCACCCACAAACCGTTCCAGGCATTGTGGGCTATCCGGCTTTGTTCTCAGTTTCCCGAGGTTATTCCAGATGATAGGGCAGGTTATCCACGTGTTACTGAGCAGTATGCCGAGCTCCGAAAGCTCTCGACTCGCATGGCTTAATCGAACTCCAAAAGCGGTCGCCTCTGGCAGGATCAACCAGATTTCTCGTGTTTTGATCCCTAGAGTTGTTATCGCAATTAATTCGCTGTCCTAAATTTCTTGGCGAGGTTATGAGCACTATCTCTTGCACAACAAAAAATACGTCATAATCTCAAATCACCTACCTGACCCTGAGCGAGCTCCTTCCCGGAGGTTTCTCAGAATCGCATGTGCTTCGGCTGTCGTCGTTGGGTGATGGGAACCTTCACCGTCCGAAGACTCGGGTCCCAACGCCGTTCCCACCGACGCAAGCAACTCACCCACTCACCCCCCCTATATCAAGATACCCGACTCGAATCGGCCATAAAAGAAGGGACTGCAAGCCGAATGAGAGAAAAATATAGTTTGGAAACTCAAGAATTCCAGAAAGCGTCAAGTTTCGGCTCTACAACTTCATTTTCAACAACTGAAGCCTCATTAGCGCTCTTGGGATTCTCGTCATCCTTCTTCTCATTTACATCGCCTGATTCAGATGTCTCGAGTCCTAAGGCCTTCTTCAGTTGCTGTGCAAATTCAGAATCCAGATCCATTTTATCAAAAAATGCGAGTTTGACATGGTCGCGTTTGACATAGTCGCGAACATGCGAATATGATAATTCTAATCCAGTATGCGTCCTTGTTGTAGATTCAGTGTGTTCATCGTGCCCGCCAACAGAAACAGTTGTCCGTTCATGACTTCTAACCGCCAAGTTGAGTGATTCACTCATGACGTTTTCCAAACGAAGAGGTTCTCCGTAAAATTTGTGTTTCTTTACAAGGGTTTGAGCACTCGTATCGAACACAATCTTTGGACGTCGTCCATCAGCTTTTCCAATGAGAAGAGACCCGACTGAGAGCATGATCAATTGTGGTACGATTGTTTCGAAACTACCCGTCTCTTGGAAGTAATCCGAATTCGGGTCAATGAAATCAACATACCGAATCGAGTTTGTGGAGTAACGATGGACTGAAATATACTCCATACCACCTTCTGGTGGGACATAATACAAGTCTTCACCGTTGAATGGATGACTTCCATCTACATACGTCAAATTCTCTGAGGCGTCACTTGGTTCATAACACCAATCGGGAAGTCGATCGTACATCCAGTAATGTCCAACTTCCTCCAAATTCCAATCATTGTCAAAACTTGCAGAGCGTGCATATATCCAACAATCATAGTAGTCTCCATAATTGAATCCAAAAATAACAAACTTCTGTTCGTCGTCTAAGTATTCCCATCGATGTTCCACCCAGAAGTTCTCATAGGCGTATCTGTATCGAAAATGCTGTTCTGCGATTTCAATATCGGTAATATCTTCGTTAAATGTGTTGGAATCATCAAGACAGTAAACCGTCTCTTCTCCAAATTCCACTTCCGTTGCATGGCCACAAATAGAATCAGAATCTGGGAGGATGAGCTCGTTAATCCCTACAGATAGTGCAGTTAAACACATTCCAAGGCCAATTAGACCCATAGCGATGAATCCAATCAATTCGCCAATACTACGGGCTTTCGAAGGAATCAATGAAACCAAGTTTCCTTCGGTTTGAATCGTGTACTCAAGATCCTCATCGGCCCAGATGATGAAATCGTCCGAGGAGCCCATGCTCAAGTCTACCGCAAGGGAGTATTTCAAAACTCAACCTACATGCAAGCAAAGGTTGGCGCGGTCTATTCCATCGTGATGGATTACTCAGCACCGAAGAATTGTCGGAGCATTGGGTGCATTTCCATGGCCTGTTCCTTCTGGATTTGCTCATAGGTACGTAGAATGATACCAACAGCCAACAACAGACCTGTACCGGTCGCATTACCAACCGTACCGAGCAGATCCGCACCTGCTGCAAGCAAACCGACGAAAGCACCAGAGAAGTAAGTCACCGGTGGGATGTAGTTCTCGAGAATCTTCTCCAAAACCTTGGGGTTCTTACGGAAACCAGGAATCTGCATACCTGTTCGTTCAATTTGCTTTGCAACGTCCTTGGTACCCATGTTGGTGGTATCAATCCAGAACTTTGCGAAGACCATTGAACCAACGGTCATGAGGACCACATAGAATACAACGTGGAGCATGATCTGACCTAAACTGTGACCAAACATATCCGATTGTTGATTCAGCAATGGAATCAGCCAGTCGTTCACACCAGCTGGCATGGATGCATACCAAGCAAACCCACCAGAGGCCGTCGTTTGACCCGGTTCGTAAGTCCCGATATAATCCGACATCGAGAACCAACCCTGCCGACCTAATATCGGCGTCTGTGACATCGTTGGATGACTCCAGAACAAGAGCGAGAACATGTTGACGTTTGCAAGCAATGCAGCCATCAAAATGACCGGAATGTTCGAAGCGTAGACCAATCGAATTGGGTACTTACCACGGTGACCACGGACCTTTCCGTGTGTCAATGGCAGTTCCAGTTTACTCGATTCAGCATAGGCAACCACGAGGAACACGATGATACTAGAGACGAGAGCAATCACTGCGTTTGGATGCGTCGCATCACCCAACAGAATCATTTCGAATCCATTGAGCGATATCATTTCTCCATTCGTCGCCGTTCTAAACATGTAGAAGATCATCGGAAGTGTACCTGCTGGTGGGTTCTGCACAGAGTACGCCATACCTGCTGTGGTAGGGAGAGGTGAGAGCGTACCGACGAAGGTCGATTGAGCAACACCAGCGGCAATGAAGAGCGACATACCGGATCCGATACCCCACTTGCTGACCAATTCATCGAGCAAGAAGACAAGATACGATCCCGCAAACAATTGAGCAACGATGACAAAGTTGGCCCAGCCAAGTCCATACTCATCAATGAGGAATTCCGAAGGGTCGAGGAAACCGTAGGTTTGTGGAATTGACTCAATTGGAATCATGATCAAAACGAGGAGCTTCTGTACACCTTGGTACATAGCCTTGTCTTCGCTGTTGGTCAAATCCAAACGGATGATTTTTGCACCTGCGAACAGTTGCATAATAATCGAACCAGTGACGATTGGACCGATACCCAAGTGCATGATGGTACCCGACGCACCAGCCATGATGGAACGGAAACCGCTGAACAAGTCCATGGCTTGACCGCTCAATCCATAGAGCATGACGTTGGTCATAGCGAAGTAAATGATGAGAACGAAGGTTGTTGTCCACATCTTCTCACCAAAGCGAACGTGTCGGTCAGGCTTCGTGATGGCTGGGTAAACATCGACGAAGCGGCTGAGAGCGTACAAACGGCTGCTTTGGTCACCGCCCCACATGAAACATGTGAGGATGGCTGCTGCACCGAAACCAAGCAGTAAGACACCCACAAGGAGGAATCCGACTGCTTCATCGTAGCCACCCCATTTCTCTGGGCGGCAGTACCATACAGCGATGAAAACGAAAATCAACCAACCGTAGAGTTTCGCGTAGCGACCAATGATTGGTAGTTGCTTCATCGAGGCAGGAAGGTCACGCTGGAAACATGCCATGACGTAAGCAACGTGTGCAACTGCGAGAACGATACCGAAGATTGCTGCATCTCGTGCTGCACCTTCGCCTGAAAGTTCATCCCACTGCCAATAGAAGAGGAGACCAAAGTAAATGACACCCGTAAGAACAACACCGATTGGTACTGGCTTGTGTTTCATTCAAAGACCTCCTTGTTCACTCTTCTTCCCATTCGTCCCAGTCATCACCGTCATCAAGATTGACGGATCCACCTGCAGCTTCGACCTTTTCGATGGCTGAAGCGCTGGCGTTTGCGACTGTGACGGTCATAGCTACATTGATTCGACCAGATCCGAGGAGCTTGTCAATTCCATGTTCTCCAAGATTGATGCTGTCCTTACCATCAGCCATACCTTCGAGTTGGCTGACGTTGCAAGTCACGTGTACGTTACGCAGTGAAGGGTGACGGTTGAATCCGTGCATTCCCCAGTGACCTGGCATGTACTTGATTCGAGTCATAACACGATGCTTGTTCATACCTGCATTTCCACGGCCACCACGCTTTCCAGCGCCTCGACCAGCTTTCTTTCCACGACCATGGTATCGGTTTCGTCCACGGTGCTTGTTTGCTTTTGTACCCATCATATCACCTCAAATCATTCTCTCAACGAGCGCCTTGATGTCATCGCCGCGGGAACCGAGTGCGCCACCAACGACGTAGGATCGCTTGATTCCGCCCCATCCCTTTGCGCCTCGAGGAGGATGCAAACGGAAGACGCGCTTCAAACCTGGAACATCTTTTACAGTTGCCTCATTGTTGACAATCGCCTTAGCGAAGTCGCCAATGGTCTTGTAATCGGTTTCTTCTGCAACGATTGCATCGGTCAATGGAGCATCGCCTGGCATTCGTCCACGCTCTGAAAGCATGGTCTCAACGGTTGCGAGGTCTGCATTGCCCCATGTGATGTAGTCCTTAGCCTTGCGCAGCATTCCAATGTACTGATCGTTCTCTGGAATGATAACCGCATGGTTGACCTTGGTCAGGTTGAGGTAGTCCATTGTCTCACGAATGGATCGCTCGACACCAACATTGCTTCGTGCTCGAACAACGATGAAACTCACTTCAAAACCCTCCCAGTGTTGATGAACAAGCGTTCTCGCTGTTCGTTGCTGATACGAGTTGTGTTTAATGTTTTGAGTGCATTAAAGGTCGCAGCAGCGTAATTGATGGTGGTTCGGGTTTGTCCCTTGGTTCGGGAGAGAACGTCGGTAACTCCAGCAAGTTCGAGGACTTTCTTACCGGTTTCACCGATAACAAGGCCCTTACCCTTTGCAGCAGGCATCAACGTGACACGGGTCGAAGCTGAGCGACCGTTGACCTTAATCGGCACGGATGTGCCTGGACCAGCAGAAGATTCCCATGAACCGTTTCCACGTTGTACGCTGATTAGGTTGAGCTTGGCAGCGACGATGGCCTTTTGAATGGCATTGGAAACTTCCTTCGCCTTGGCCATTGCGAGACCAACGTAGCCATTTCGGTTTCCGACACACGCCATGACGTTAAATCGAACACGACGACCACTGTCGGTCATTCGCTGAACCATGTTGACGTTGATGATTTCATCTTCCAACTCAGGAAGGAGGGCATCGACGATTTCGACCTCACGGATTGGGAGGCCACTGGCGAGGGCTTCCTCGTAGGTTGTGATGAGACCAGCATAGACCATGTTGCCGAGTCGTGTACGTGGCGTCCAGTTGCGGAGGTTGTTGATCGCATCAGATTGAGCGCTACGTCGTCGTCGACCGCCCGTCTCTTCGGCTTCTTGTGGAGCATAAGCAAGAATCATACCTGGTGCTTGCTTGATTTCTGTTGTTTCTTCTTCTGTCATCAGTAGGCCCCCTCGATGGATGCTTTTGTGGTTTCAATCGCACCAGCGACGTTGTCGTCGATGTGTGCGCCGGTGATTCGGTCGTCAGCAGGAAGAATTTCTTCGCTGTGAGGAACGTTGAGTCCAGCCTCGACCATACCGCGGAGTGCAGCGAAAACACGACCTCCAGGTGTGCTTGCTGCAAGTCCGATATCGAGAACTGCATCTTCATGTCCAGCAGCAAGGGCTGCCTTTCCGAGTGCATAACCTACGAGGTAGGATGCGGGGACAGATTTCTTGGACATGTTGTCCGGCCATGAGAATTTCTTGACCAGATCGTTTCCGGTTACATTGAGTGCAACCTTGTCGCCTTCAGCAGCCCAGGTAACCAATTGGCACGATGTGCGTGTGTTTGAGACACGAACAACCGCACGAGGTTGTTGGCTTCGTAGAAGTCGTAGTCGGCGTCGGTAGTCTGTGAGTCCAGCCTTACGTCGTCGTAGAACAGAGCGTCGTCGGTTTCCTTGCATCAGTTATCACCTTCCTTGAGTTGTACACCTTCCATGGTCATTTGAGAACGCATGTGGGCAATGGATCGGTAGGAACCACCCTTTGCCTTGAGGTAGTAACGGCGGTATTGCGAAGGCGTGATTTCATCAGCCTCTCGCAAATCCTTGAGAGCACGTCGTTGGGAGCGGATGGTTCGCATCCATCGGTTCTTGCGTGGGTTACGAGCGTTTGCCGTACCCATTCGCTTACCTTGACCCTTCTGTCGACCCTTGCGACGCTGTTCTTGACGGGTACGTGCTCGAACACGAGACGTTCCCTTGACAGCCTTGGCACGGATGAGCCCTTCTTCGATGAATTCGCGAATGTCGTCTGCTTGAACAGATGATGCGACCTCATCGATGTAGTCAGGGTTGATCCAAACACGGTTTTCACCGCACTTGAGAATCTTTGCTGCGAGTCGCTTTTGGTTTGTGAGCTGCATCAGACATTCCTCCTTCGGTTCAAGATACGAATCCCCAATTCATCAGCACGAGCGTGGATGTTCTCTCGCTTTCGGCCACCAACGGTTCGACCGATTCGAGCAGCTTGGGTTTCTGGATCGATGGTTTCCAAATCGTTGAGGTTGTGAACCATGACTTCCTTGAATCCGGACGGGTGCAGACCACGTGCGGATGCAACCTTGCCATGTCCAACACGAACGAGGGAACCTCGATACTTGAAGTTGCGACGTTGCTTGTTGTCCATTCCATGAGGAGCACGCCATCCAGAACGAGACAATCGCTTGTATCGGAACCATTCTGTTCGACGGAAGGATGGTGTCTTCTTCTTTTGAGCAGCACGAAGCGCAAGTGCTTCTTGTGTTGCTTCATCGAGAACAGGCTTTTGCTTGGCAACGTGGACTTCATCCTCGTCATCATCCCAGTCGTCATCGTCTTCGAAGAAGTCGTCATCGCTTTCTTCAACATCGGATACGGCTTCTGTCTCTTCAACAGGCGCATCGTCTTGCGCAGCAGCACCGGCGAGGCGCTCGATGAGATCTGCCTTCTTTCCGGAGACAGGGAGTCCTTGCTCCTTGAGCAATTCCTTGAGTTGAGCTACAGTCATATTTTCATAATCATCTGCCATTCTTCATCACTCCTTGCTGAGACGATAAATACCGTCTTGGAAAACACGTCGATCTCGCTTCTTGACCGTTGTGCAGCGCTCAATGTTCGCCGCAGTTTGGCCAACGAGTTCTTTGTCAATTCCTGAAACTGTAATCTCAACTTTGTTGCTGACTTTCACGTCAACACCGGGAAGGATGTCTGCGGAACGTGGAACTTTCTCACCGAAGTAGTTGTTGACAACAAAGTTCTGTCCTTGAACAGCCAAGGTCATTGGGAAGTGAGAGTAGAAGGCCTTCAAGTGGTAGGTGAATCCTTCCGTTACGCCCTTGATCATGTTGTTCAAGTGAGCATTCCAAGTTCCTGCCATAGCCTTGTCCTTGCGTCGTGGCAAGTCCGTTCGTACGATGAGTCCGCCTCCATCTTGGAAGATCTCAACTCGAGACGAGACGAAGGCTCGTGAAAGGGAACCGTTTGGTCCTGCGATGGTGACGACGCCATCTTCGCTGAGTGTGGCTGTGACGCCTTCAGGGATGGTTACGTTGTGTTCGATTCTGTCGATTTTTACCATGCTTTTCACCTCAATATACGTAGGCAAGCAACTTGCCGCCGATGCGGGCGTCCTTCGCATCGTAGTGGTTCATGACGCCGGAATTGGTCGTAAGAATGAGGAGACCAAAGTCCTGAGCAGGGAGATAACGTGTCTCCCACTTTTCGAATTCTTGTCGGCGAACGCTGTGTCGTGGCTTGACGGTACCGCATCGGTTGATGGTTCCGCGAAGCTGGACGACAAAGGCGTCACCTCGGCCGTTTTCAACACGTGAGTACTCTCCGATGTATCCGGAAGACTGCATAATGTTGAGAACGTTTCCAAGTAGCTTGGATGCTGGAGTCAATTCAACATCGAATTTTCCAGCTTGTTCTGCGTTGTAAATCTTGACGAGTGCGTCGTTTAATGGATCAAATTGCATTCATAATCACCTCAGTTCATCTTTTTGAAACCGATTTCGTTTCCAACATCGCGGAAGCACTGACGGCATAGGCGTAGCCCGTGTCGTCGAATCATTCCTCGACGTCGCCCACATCGGCGGCATCCAATTGTTCGTCCCATGTATTCTCCATGATCTCGTGCCATCTTCATTCCTCCATGATTTTAATTCCAAAGTTCGACTTGAACCATTCCATGGACTCGTCACGAGTCACGCCATGGCCCTTGCCAACCTTGCTCTTTGCCTTTCGGCGTCGGCTGATACGGTGGCCAGGTCGCTCGAGAACGACGTTTATGTCCATACCGTAGATACCGATGTCTGGATCGTATTTTTGCTCTGGGAAATCCGTGTAGTCACGGATACCGAACGAGAGGTTTCCTTGTGCGTCAAAGTTCCAGCTTGGGATGGTATTGTCGCGGACCCAGAAAGCGTTGGTCAAGAATTCCTTGATGGTTTCTTGGTCACGCATGGTGGAGCGGCAACCGATTGGTGCACCCTCACGGACCTTGAGGTCACGGTTCTGAATCTTACCAAGCGTTCGCTGTGGGCGAACACCAGTAACCATTTCGAGAACGTTTTCAGCGTTGACCAGTCGGTCACCACCTTCGCCAACACCGATGTTGACGCAGACTTTTGTGATTCGTGGAACGCTCATTGGATTGACGGTCTCGCTCAAGCCTTCACCTCCATGGCTGGGATGTTGGCATCGCCAACAGCAAAGACGTTGACTTCGGTTGTACCGAATTCGTCGAATGCGACTTCGTTTGGCATGCTTGAACGCTTGACAATGCGCTCCTTCATGGAAGCCATTTCGCCAACGTGTGTACCACCGATGAGGTAGCATCGAACACCGTCTTCAAACTTGATGTGTTCGAGAACTTCTTGGTCAGGCAAGGAGAGTTTGACCGAATCACCAGTGTTGAATTCCTTTGGGTCATCAACGAGCATGTTTCGACCATCGTGGAAGTTGAGTTGCGTCTTGCCACCTTTGAGCGTGGTCTTGCCTTCAACTCGAACGAGTTTCCATGACGCTTCTTCGGCTGAAATCTTGACGTAACGGAGGCGGCCGTTGGCATCGAGCATGCATCGGAAATGTTCGTCTCCAAGTGAGAGAACGTCCATGAGAC
>CALDQY010000199.1 GCA_937911445.1 uncultured Rhodobiaceae bacterium
CGGGTCCTCCAAGTGGTCCACCCTCAGGTCCACCGAGTGGTCCACCTTCAGGTCCTCCAAGTGGTCCACCCTCAGGCCCACCAAGCGGACCCCCCTCAGGTCCACCGAGTGGTCCACCTTCAGGTCCTCCAAGTGGCCCACCCTCCGGTCCACCAAGCGGACCCCCTTCAGGTCCACCAAATGGTCCGCCTTCCGGTCCACCGAGTGACCCTCCAACAGGTCCTTCGGGACCACCCAAAAAGCCAGTAATCTGAGGTTGTTGCATGAGTGACGGATTTGCAATGGAGCTGTGTGGCAATCAGGCCTCTTGGCAAATCGTTCCAGAAGGTGTAACATCCATCGATTTGGAACACGTTGGTGCGAAAATTATCGAAAGTGGCTTTGAAGCAGGTGTTCAATCAAGAATGGTCTGGACGTTCACGGGTGAGGCGGATTTGACGTTGTATCCAAGCGGAAAATTGCTTGTGAAAACAGCGGATAAGGACCTCGCAGAAGCGATAGCAGCCAAACATATGTCCATCTGGACTCGTGCGTGATGGTATGACAATCATCACCGATGAGCAGGTCGCTTACATCAACGATGGGGGTGTCATTGCGTATCCAACATCAACGCTCCCTGGTTTAGGATGCCTTCCGACCAAGGAAGGCCTCGATACACTGTTCGAACTCAAATCTCGGTCGCCCGATAAACCAGTGTCAATCGGTGTAGCTTCGCTTGATCAAGTAGCACATATGGTTGACATCGACCCTCGTATTGTCGAATTTGTTGATGCCTTTCCTCGTGGGGGTCTATCTGTCATCTATCCTGCCCAACAATCTCTTGATGCTCGAATTGGTGGTCAATCCGTTGCCATTCGTGTTTTTGATCACCCATCAGCTCGCGCTCTTGCTTTGGCCGTTGGGCCTGTTACAGCAACAAGTGCGAACGAAGCAGGTGAAGAACCAGCGAACACAGTGGCTGAAGCCGCATCCGAATTGGGTCTTCCTGATGTTGCAGTGGTTGCAGGAAATCGTGAAACAGGTCCCGGAAGCACCTTCGTCAAAATCGACTTTGATTCCGATGAGCCATTGGTAACTATTATCAGAGAAGGCGTTGTACCTTCGCGTGACGTGGTCACTTGGTGGAAGAATCGACACTGAAATATTGGAAGGATGCAGGGCACGTCGCTCGTCGTACACTCGAAGCAATGAAGCTTGAGTTAACACCGGGAAAGACCTTCCACGAAGTCATTGAATCGGCAGAGCGCTACATCCACAGACACGGTGGAAAGCCTGCTTTCCCTGGTACAATTGCTGTCAACGACCTCGCTGCTCATTTCACAACCGACCATGCTGTCAATCAGGTCGAGGGCTGGGATGGAGATATGGTCCTGCAAAAGGGCGATTGTGTCAAGATTGACTTTGGTGTCCATATCAAAGGTCACATTGCAGATAATGCGCTTACCTTCGAGGTTGGAAACGGTAACGAACATACTGAACAGATTAAAGCCGCCAAAGAAGCACGAGATGCTGCGATTGAGATGATGCATCCTGGAACTCCATGGTACAAAGTTGGACAAGCTGCTGCTCAACCTTCTCTTGACGCAGGCTTCCAACCCATTCGTAATCTCTGCGGCCACCAACTCAAACCATGGGAACTTCATGCTGGCGTCTCCGTTCCGTCCTACGCTTGCGGCCCAGACAATCAAGGGTTCAAGGGTGTTGTCGAAGAAGGAGGCATCTATGCCATTGAACCGTTCAATACAACAGGGTCTTCAGGCATGATCAAGAATCTAGGGAATCCCAATTCGTCCAACATTTATCGAATTACTGGAATGACAACGTCAAGAAAGGCTCGTGCAAAAGGGCAGTTGAAGCCTCTTGGAGCACAAATGGCTCGCAACCTTGAGGAGCGGTATTCAACGCTTCCATTTGCCGAGCGTTGGGCCTATCCAATGCTTGAGAAACCGTTTCCCGATGCAGACGAAGCATCACGCCAAAGCAAGTGGAGGGCCCTTGTCAAGAAATTGATCAGCATTCGCTTCCTTGAGACCTATCACGTTCTTGCTTGCAAGGATGGCGGCAATATTTGTCAATTCGAGCACACGGTACTTGTTACTGATGGTGGCCCAGAAATTCTCACCGTCGAGTGAAAGGCCTGTTCTGTTCGAAAAATTGAATCACAGATAACGCCTATAAAGGCGAAGTGCATACCATACATCGAACAGGGCTGTGAAGTTCTCGTTGAGTGCATCCCATCCCCTCTCCGTAAGCTCTCACCCTGTTCACCCAATTTTGTTAGAAATTAGCGTTAGCCATGCTTCCTCTACAAACGATTTGTACCACTCGGGGTCGATCTTTGAATTTTATTTTTAATTCAAAATAGAGTCGCAGTATCGCGAATAACTTTTTGATTTCATCGTTTTCGCCCGATGTGTTTAAATAATATCTCTGTGGTGGGAGAAATGCGCCCACTACGGGCGTCGGAGGACAAAAATATGCAAAAAGAAAACCGAAACGAAGAAGCTGTCAGCCCGGTTATCGCTACCATCCTTATGGTTGCGATCACTGTTGTACTGGCAGGTGTACTGTATGTCTGGGCATCCCAGCTTGCAGAAGGCAACACAGATGGAGATTTCTCCATGTACGGCTTTGCCGTAACTGATGCTGCTGGATCACCAACCGCTGATGGTGGCGAAGACCTAGTCTACGTTGCTATGGACGCTGGTGACGATCTATCATGGGCTACTGTCATCGTACAGATGTCCGCTGGTGGAGCTTACACAGAGTGCACCAACCCTGACCAAGCAGCCGACACTGGCTGTGCAGTCTCTGACAATGGCGACGGAAAGTGGGCCTTTGGAGAGGAAGTCACAGTTAGCGAAGGATCCGATGACATCTGCTCATCTGCATGCAGTGTTCAGGTCAAGGTTCTCGACCGTGCGAGCAACAAGCTCATCTACGAGTCGACCGTTACCAGCGTAGCTTGAATTTTGTCAAGTAACACACTGGTGTCGTAATCACACAAATTGAGTTTGTGTGAATCCGCCCCCTCATGCGTTCAGGCGCATGAGGGGGCCTTTTTTATTTTCAATTTCGACCATCCGTGTGTTGATCCCACATATGGAGCGATGTTCCACGAGCGCTTTTCCACAGAGCACGAACGAGTTGAACGTTCCCGTCTATGACGACTCCAAGTTGATTCATGAGTGGTATGCGAACACCATACCTTATGGAGAGCCATGACGCGAATGCGATGGCTTCTGTCACAAACAAACCAACGTGCATGGTTGTCAATGTTGCATTGGAGAAATCGATTTCTGCGAATCCAATGGTTGCCCAACGAGCCAACATCGCTACGAGGACTCCAACGAGAAGCAGTGGCGAAAGGAGATGCATTGCAGCCGCCTGGCGTAGTGTAGCCGCAAATTTTCCATGCCTTCGGTTGAACCAGTGTTTTCTCTGCCGGAGTAAATGACGTTGCAGCCCTTGTGCGCGACGAACCTTCTGACGAGCGTGCTCCTTTCGTTGATGAGGAGCACGATCAATGAAGTATGCATCGGAATCCTGAATGGCTCTCAATCCATTGATTCGGACATTGGTCGCAATCTGTGCATCATCTGCATTCGATCGAACATTCAGTGATTCCAGATGGAGTGCTTCTCGCCTCCACATCATGCATGAACCCTCAAGGAACGGCGTGCTGTCAAACTTCGATTCCATGGCTCGAACCATCGAAAACAACGCTCGATGTTCAGCTTCTTCCGTACGTTGGCCAAGGCGTTTAGGCGAAGCCCCTACGCATCCAATGGTCGAATCAGAAAACCAGTGCATGAGTTTGGATACAGTGTCTGCTTCAAACAAGGCATCAGCATCCGTCATCAAGACCAAATCTGTAGCAATTGACTGGTTGATGTGCTCAAGTGCTTCCTTGACTGCAGCTGTTTTCCCTTTGCGTCGCTCCATTCTGAGTAACGTGTATGATGCAAACGCATCTTGCCCAGTCCATCCTTCAACGATTGAAACCGAAGCATCGGTTGAAGCAGAATCGATGATCAC
>CALDQY010000200.1 GCA_937911445.1 uncultured Rhodobiaceae bacterium
ATTCATCCAGATCCATTGATAACGGATTATGGAGTTGTCTGGATCCGTTGAGTCCAATCCAGATAGTGTGACTCGTTCACCTGCATAGAGATCATCCGTGAGCACGGAAATCCTTGCACTAGGAGGCGTATTCTCCACAACCATGGAAGCTGTTGAGAGGACGTATGATGTACCATCTGTAACATTCACCTCGACACTCCACTCTTGCCCCGGGCCAAGATATGAAGATGGGACAATTGTTGCACCATCCAGTGAGCCTTCTCTAAACCCATTTCTGAACCAGGTGATGGTTGAAACTTCAGTGACGTCATCGTCGATATCAGAGATGGATGTTTGAAGGACAAGCTCGTCTTGAGAGGTTGCATTTTCAAGATCGACGGAAAGAAGTGGATCTGAGTTAATAATCAGTACTGAGAGTGTTTCGCTCTGGGAGCTTGTTGTTTCACCATCATTCGCTTGTACGACAGCAGTCCATGATTCGCCTTTGTTCGTAGCGGAAGAAGGAAGCGTAACCTGATTGTTGTACTCCAGTTGTATCACTCCGTCAAGATACCAATTGATGCTCATGGTTGTTTGATCATCGTCGGCATCGCTCATCGTTGCCGTCACGGTCACATTTTCATCAGCAGTGGCTTCATTCATGCTAATTATTGCAGAATCCAATGATGGCGCAGTGTTCTGTATCTCTAGGTTCGAAGATGCTGTCCACAACGACCACTCTGTTCCGTCGTTTACTCGAACTTCAACAGTCCATAGATCACCTTTTGTCGTCATTGCTGAATCGAGTGTTGATGTCGAAATTGTGGTCAGGATACCGTTTTTCGACCAACGATATTGCGTATCAACAATTGAATCCATATCTGCATCAGAAGATGTTAAGGAAGCCACAAGGGTGTCAAGTGTTTTCGGATTCTCGGGTGAAACGGTGATTGAATCCACGGTCGGTGCGTTGTTCGAAGTATCACCTGTTACGGAAATCGTATTGGAACGAACCCAAGGAGAATATCCTTCACCATCATAAGCACGAACTTCAGCTTCCCAGACATCATCAGCCCGTGTTGCTAGCGACGGTACGATTGTGAGGTCATCAAGTCCATCTTGCAGGGCTCCGTTGAGATACCAACGATACTCAAAGGCAAGTGTATCACCATCGTTGTCTGTTTGACCTGAAATTGATGCGGTGAGATCATCATCCACAGTCGGGTTTGGTGGCGAAATTGTGGCAGAAGAAATCGAAGGAAGAGAATTCAACACTGTAATTGTGTTCGAATTCATGGTTGCTCCGAAATCCTCTCCATCGCTCGGTGTTACTGAGGCTTGCCAACTGTCTCCTTTCAGGAGGGATGCGCTTGAAATTGTCAGTAAACCGTCAAATTGTGATTGATGCGCCCCATTCAGTGACCATTGGATGGTTGTGCCTGACTCTGTATCGCCACTATCTTGATCGGAAAATGTGTAGGTCAATGTGATGTCATCGCTTGATGTAGGACTCGACGGTGAAATTTGTACATTGGATGCGGTTGGCGGATTGTTTGACACCACAACTGTTTCCGTGATGCTCGCAGATGTCGTAGTCCAAGCGTCTCCACTTGTTCCACTTACACCATTGGCTGTCATCCCTGCGATTCCAGCCGTGACTGTTCCACTTCCAGAAGCAGGGGCAGTCCAATCAAAACTCCATGCACGATTTGCTTTGTTCGTGTGCGTGACCGACTTGCCGCTGACTTTGACACCAGAATTACCACCTGTTGAAAGCGAACCTTTGGAGACCTCGACATTGAAACCACCGTGTGTACCTGAAACGCCTCCTGATACCGAAATCTGAATCGAATAGGTTTGACCTGGTGTGTAACTTGATGGAAAATTCTCAGAAATAGAGACCGATGAAGAGCTCCCTCCATGGCAACCACAGCCTCCTGAAGAGAAGTGTTTGCCACCTGAATTCGCTTCGATAACAGGCGTGAGTACGACCATTGCAACAACAGCAGAGAGGAGAATGGCTTTCAGTTGCATGAGCGAAAATTATGCTATGCTCGTTAAGAATGTTCGTTCCTAACGAGAGAATTTCTCTCAATAATCAAACAGTGTTGGCTGCGTCGCAGAAGGTTTGTTTTCATGAGGCGTGGTCGTTTCAGACAATCGTTGCAACAGGGTTTTTTCATCCCAGACCTGGACATCCAATTTTTCAGCTTTGGCGAGTTTCGAACCAGCATTTTCGCCTGCAACAAGCACAGATAGATTTCCTGAAACGCTGCTAACGACCTTTCCGCCACCGGCCTTGATTCGTGCTTGAATGCTCTTTCTCGATTCAGATAGTGTGCCAGTTACGCAAAACGTCATGCCTTCCAGTGGACCACCAGCTTCGACCAGTTCTTCCTGCTGAATCGTTAGGAATACGAGAAGATCGGTGATGAATGCTTTTCGAAGGTGAATTCCATCCCGAAGTTGGAGTGCAACAATTTCGCCAACGCCCTCGATCGATGTTAATTCCAACATTCGAGAGTCATCTACGAGACTGTCATCAACCCATGCTAGAAGATGCTCTGGAGCTTTGAAGTGATTCGAAATTGCTGCCGCCAATTCTGGACCTATCCCTGGTAAACCAAGAGCACTGAGGAACTTTGAGAAGGTCATCGAGCGACTTTTGTTGATCTCGTTGAGAACCTTGTCTGCTGACTTTTGGCCCATCCTCTCCAGTGAGAGCAGCATACGCTCGTCAAGTCGGTACAAATCGGCGATGCTTGAGATGAGATTCTCATCGATGAGTTGCTCAACGAGTTTTTCTCCAATACCATCCATTTCAAGCGCTCGGCAATAGTAGAGTATGCTTCGACCCAGCCTTGCTGTACATTGGACATCTGTGCAACGAAGAAATGCCCCTTCAATCTCGACTGGCCCGTTGCAAGCAGGACAATCTTCAGGCGGCGAAATCCTCCGACGTTGTGGCAACTCACCTTGGAATGATTCTCCATCAGCATGCACTCGACCATCGATGTCGTGCTGCGTTGCAGGTCCAAGGCTCGCTTCGATCTTCGGGATTACATCGCCGCGGCGAACAATTCGAACCTTATCCCCGATTTGAATGCCCAATCGTTCAACTTCACCGAGATTGTGCAAGGTTGTGTTTTCTACTGTCACGCCACCAACACGTTGGGGCGCAATGCGTGCAACGGGAGTAATATTCCCAGTTCTACCGGTTTGCCAGTCAACATCAAGGAGGACCGATGTTGCTTCTTCTGGAGGGAACTTCCATGCAAGCGCCCAGCGAGGATGATGTGCCGTCATACCGAGCAAATCCCGCTTTTCGAGATCATCAACTTTGAAAACGAGTCCATCAATTTCAAAGCCATAGGCCTCTCGTTCTCTACTCCATGTTTCGGTCTCTTTGCACAGTGATTCAATGGAAGCGCCTTCTGTATCCGAATCATGGACAACCCATGGGGCTGGTTTCACACCTGCAATACTGGTCAACCACTCGAGAAGGAGGCTGTCGAATGAATCGCCTGGCGGTGCTTTCGAATCAGGGTGACGTGATGCTTCGCTCGGAAACTTTGCATCGTATGCCAGAAAGACCAAGTCGCTTGCATCAGCCTTTCCATCCGCTTTTTTCTGACGAAGTGCCCCTGCTGCAAGGTTTCTTGGATTTGGAGAAATGTTGCGATACTTTTCCTCAAAAACGGACTTTCGCATCACGACTTCGCCTCGGATGTGAACATCGACCTCCGTACCGAGTGTATGCGGCACATTCTCGACCTTGCGCGCATTCTTGGTGACGTCTTCACCTCGATCACCACTTCCTCTTGTTGCAGCTCGAACCAATCGACCTTTCCTATATTCGAGAGAAAGTGCGGAACCATCCAACTTTGGTTGCGAGATGAATCGTGTCGATTCAAGTGAAGACTCTTTGACAAAGTGTGCAATATCCTCATCGTTGGTTCCTTTGTTCAGCGAACGCATTGGGAACATGTGATCGACTTTGACCGTACCAGGATCAATCTCAGCTCCAACGCGTTGCAGTTGCGGATGATCTGGTTCGAGTTGCTTAAGTTCGTCCCACAAGGCATCAAATTCAGCGTCTGAAATCTCGTTTCTCGCTTGGTTGTAGTACAAGTCCGAATGATAGGCGATTTGTTCCGCCAACCATGCGACGCGGCTCTGATTGAATGTGGAATCTTCACCATCCTGAGCCATGTTTTACCACCGCCTTGACCCCATTTAAGGTTCATGATTTTGCAGTTTAAGTTCAACAAACTCTCCATCAACCATTGGGCAACGCGTCATAACAATGTTTGACATGATTCGCATGTGAATCTCTGCTACGACGAAAACAGTTGCTTCGAACATGTGTCCTGATTGTGTTACGAAATCATCGTCAGCGAATGTGGCATGGAGGTGTGTGAACGCCGAGCCGTCTTGATGTCGTGCGAGATTACCTTGGAGGGTTACGAGTTCCGCAGGTTGCTCCAGCGTTCGCCGATGATATGTGAACGTGTCATCCATGTAGCCAAATGTTGAGTTCATCGTGCGTCCGATTCCACTTGTAATCACTGCCCCGTTGATCCCTAGATCGTCTGCCAGTTGACGAAGAGAGGTATGAATCTCTTCACCAGGTTCGAGGACTACAACCACATCGTCTCCACTACGCGCCCATTCCATGATGTAAACACATCAAGGAATCACTTAGCCATACCTCTCATCATTCCTCTTGGTCAGGATGAAGGATTTCGATGATTCTCTCTGCTGCAATATCGAGGTCACTCCGGTCACCACCGAGTGGCAGTGGGCCGAATGGCCCCCAGCCCTTTCGTAGCAACATGATTCGGTGCTTTGGTTGACGTTTAGGAAGAACAAGGCGGGACCACTCGTAACGTTGCCCGTCTGCGAAAAGGTGCGTCGAAGTAATCGCATACCGTTTTGGAACAAGAAGAGAGACGATGTGCAGTCCGAGCAAAACATCCCAGATGATGACATACGTGATTGGTGTGTCTGAAAACGATGCAAATCCCCATGGTAATGCCATCATAGCTGCCATTGAACCCAAATTGGCCCATTGACGAAACATCTCGTGATTGCGTTCGCTTTTCCATGCATATCCATTGTTGGGCAAATGCCCGAATTGCGGAATGTCGCGATGTTGCCGTGTAAGCCACCATGCATCCCAAGCGACAATAGCACCGAGGATGAGAACCATTGCAAGAGCAACCGGTTCTGCGCTTGGGAGTATGTCATCACCTCAGAGCATTCGTTCATCGATTTCGCCCAAGGACTTGGGACCGCCACCGCGTATTCGGATGAAGAAGATGATGAGAACAAGAACGAGAATGGCGCCGATGAGAATCATTGGCGTCGTAGAGTCCTCAGACTCCCCTAAGGATGTTCCTTCCAGTTCGTCTGGGATTCCATCACCATCATCATCCTGATCCTCAAACAGCATTGTTGTTGCACCAGGTGGACATTGAATCCTGTCGGGCTGCCCATCCTCATCCGTGTCGATCCACGCGCAAGGATCCTTTGGCCAGGCGTCGTTCTCATCCAAACGACCATCGTTATCATCGTCGGGGTCGTAGATATCAGGCCCGCATTGTAATCCTGTTGATGAGTCAAACCACGTTGTCGAACTGCATGACGAACTCCAATCCCCATCCGTATCAAGTTGAGTAATTTCGATGTCCACCTCAGCAAATGTCGTCAATCCGAGGTTATCCATAGCCATGATTTGGACAACGAAGAGACCTGTATCCAATGATGTAATGTTGAATGAAGTCGATGG
>CALDQY010000201.1 GCA_937911445.1 uncultured Rhodobiaceae bacterium
AACAATATCACCTCTGCCGAAATGAAACATACTGATGGCCAAGAACACCAAGAATCCCACCGTTGGGATAACCAACCACATGCCCACGACAAGAGCAGCAAGGCCAACGTAAGCCAGCAAGAAGGTTGCAGCCTTGATTGGACGATTCATCCAACCGAGGTGGATGGCTAGTGCTCCATCCATTGCTCCATGGGGTAAGCCGATAAAGACGACAGCAAGAAGGCCAATGAGATTGAGAACGTCGACACTCATCAATTCGGCCAACAGGCTCATGCAACCACCTTTTCAGTTCGCTGGAAGATGTGTTTTGAAACGCCCTTGATGAATGGCAACTTGGGCATGGCCATGATGACCTTGAGTCGCAATCTCCAGTTGGCTTGGCCGCTCATGAATCGAACAAATTCATCACCGGAAAGCGCTGAAGCCATACGTCCGAACAACTTAGGTCCTTGCGAAGGCCAATTCTTCAACACAGTCAATAGAACTGAATCCATCCAAACATCGATTGCTTTGTGTGGTCTCTTAAAACGAAGTGGCTTTCCTTGTTTTGTAGCGCGGATAGCTCGTTGAATTTGTTGATGAATGAACACGAAGGTGTATCCACTTGCTGGACGAATCGCACCAGCATTTGCTCCAAGACCTGGGATGTTCGCATCATGCGGCGACAATGTTCCCATTGGAATAACGCCTTGTTCTTCATGGATGACATTCATGATGGATGCTCCAAAGTGATCCATCAAATAATCCTCAATGGCTTTCAGATAGTACTCTCGTTCCGAGATTGTCGTTGTGAAGAGTGTGGACTCGACCAAGGCTTGTGTTGGTGAATACGGTAAGAGATAGATGAAGTGCATGCCTTGACTTTGATCAACTCTGAAATCCATCAGAATCGCTGTTGAAGCATCAAATACAGGCTTGTCAACCTCAATCTCCTGTCCAAGAAAATGCTGCAACATCGCGTTCTTGCTGGCTCGAGGAGGTCGAGAATCGAACGTTTGTGACAGTTCCTCATCGTCGATATGCCTCTCTTCGATGAATGCGACGCCGTTTCGTTCTGCAATTTCTCGACAGCTCTGTAGATAATTTGCCTTGTGCATGATGTGGTAAGCATGCTTATGGGAATGCATGACGCTCTTTCCAGTGTCCGTTATGACTGCCCATTTGGACCATGACGTTCTGGAACATGCAACAGCCTGTTCTAATCCATCCATGTTCCAAAAACCGAGCATGTGATCTCTTGCCATCGGTGCTCCCTGCGGATGAACGATGGAAACCTCATGTTGCGGTAATTCATCTGCTCGAGATGCAAGCATCATTGCTGCGACGCCATCACCGAGGATATGGGTCTTCATCCCCAGGTCCCACCTTGGTTCTTGTAAGGTCCAAGTGATGTGT
>CALDQY010000202.1 GCA_937911445.1 uncultured Rhodobiaceae bacterium
ACCCATGAGCATATCTTTGCGGCCTTTGCCATTCCAGCGTCAGGATGACCGGGTATTTGTTTCGTGATGTTGAGTGATTTGTTTGCTAGGATGAGTGCAGGGATTGCAAAAAAGATTCCAAGCCCGTAAATGAAAGATAGGACGATTCCAATTATCGAAAGGACAAGCGCGAGGGTTGCGTTGGTTTGTGGATAACTCGCGATCATCGCTTGTGGTTGCTGGTAATTCATTTGCTGAGCTGGTGGTTGCATGGAGTTCCTTGAGTTCGTGAGTATATCGAATTTTTGCCTTCGGCAAGTGTTCAACTTCTCAATCTAGCGTTCCAAGATGTTCGACATACTACGACGCAACGCCGTCTCAATGTTTTCACATGACGTTGCGTATCCAAGTGCGCTGAGCGAGGTGGTCGTCGATTGGTCCAAACCGCATCCTGCGAGGTTCTCAACTCTGCCTTCGGGCGTGCTGTAGTTTATCGTAAATCCATGGCGACTAACCCATCGCAGGAAGGACAATCCAATGCTACAGATTTTTTTGTTATCGACCCAAACGCCTTGCATCCTCTCATCTCGGTATCCTTCTACACCAAGCGTTGCTAGTGCTTCAATCACCCAGGATTCGATTTTTGAAATGATATCTGCAACGGACTTCTCATCGTCCTTATTCCAATGTATGATCGGATAAACAACAAGTTGACCAGGTCCGTGCCAGGTAAGGCCACCTCCTCGATCTACAGGATGGCTCTTGTAATCGGAAGGAGGAGCGATTCCATCGTTTCTCGCACGTGGTCCAACCGTGACGATTTCTGGATGCTCGAGAAAGAGAATTGTATCAGGAATTTCGTTGTTGATTCGTTGCTGTTGCAATGTGAACATCAATTCGAGAGCATCTGTGTATTCCACAATGCCTAGGTTACGAATGTCAACAGAAGGCATGCTTGTTCCTCAATATTGTCCAGACGAGCCAAATCCACCTTCACCGCGTTCAGTCGATTCCAATTCATCGAGCGCTACTTCCTCAACATGTACGAGAGGAACCGGAGCAAACAACATCTGAGCAACACGTTCTCCTTTTCCTACTGTAAACGAGTCGCCTTCACCAATCCATGTCGCAAGCACTTTGAGTTCTCCACGATAATCCGAATCGATGGTACCTACTCCATTTGGAAGAATCATCCCTTTCTTTCCAAGAGATGATCGGCATCGAATTTGCCCTTCCCATCCCTCTGGAATGGCACATGCAAGACCGGTCGGTATCATCACCGATGCGCCTCTGACAACGGTCGTTTCCTCAAGCGCATACAAATCCCAACCTGCAGCTTGTGCACTTCCTTGTGTTGGAAGACGTGCCTCTTCGTTCAATTTTGCGAATTTGACGTGGATTTCGGTTCGCATGGTTTTGCCTCTCCACGGTGGTTCAAGGAGTCTTTGATTTTGTTCCAGTGGAAACAGAGGTAAAATTCGGCTGAAAAATATCACTTTATTTTTCGAAAAAATCGGTACTTATAGAAATCGGTCATAAAAACAGTTTTCTTAGCGCAGTCCCTCGTTTCGCACCCCTTGCAAAACACGCCTTTATGTGCTTCAGGCATGCACATATTTATGTGCCATCTCGGACGGAGGACAAACTCCAGCGCATTGGCAGAAGGTGACAATATGGTAATCGAGCACAATCGAAATGATGACGGAATTGAGATAGATCTATCGCGTGAACACATAGAGCCGATGCTCCAAGAAAATTTGGATCGTTTCGTTCTGTTCCCGATTGAGCATGACGATATTTGGGGAATGTACAAACAACATGCTGCATCCTTTTGGACTGCAGAAGAAATCGATCTCGCAGAGGACATGAAAGACTGGGAACAGCTCAACAAAGACGAGCAGCATTTCCTCAAGCACGTCCTTGCCTTCTTTGCTGCAAGCGATGGTATTGTCAACGAGAACCTTGTTGTTAACTTCTCCAACGAAGTGTGCTGGGCGGAGGCTCGAGCGTTCTATGGTTTCCAGATCATGATGGAGAACATCCATGCAGAAACATACTCGCTCTTGATTGATACGTACATCAAGGACTCCAACGAAAAGAATCACTTGTTTAAGGCGCTTGAGACAGTACCTTCTGTCAAACGCAAGGGAGACTGGGCTCTTCGGTGGTTGTCCCGCAAGCGAGGTTCCTTTGCAGAACGTCTGGTTGCATTTGCAGCGGTTGAAGGTATTTTCTTCTCAGGTTCTTTCTGTGCTATTTTCTGGCTCAAGAAGCGTGGCCTCATGCCTGGTCTGACGTTCTCCAATGAATTGATCAGCCGTGACGAAGGCCTACATTGCGACTTTGCCTGCTTGCTGCACAGCAAGCTTGAGCGTCCAACACCTGAGAACATCATTCACCGAATTGTGGCAGAAGCAGTCGAGATTGAAATTGAGTTTGTTACCAGCGCACTTCCAGTTAACCTCATCGGAATGAACGAGGATTTGATGAAGCAATACATCCAATTCGTCGCTGACCGGCTGTTGATTTCTCTAGGGGCTTCTAAGTTGTACGATGTTGCCAACCCATTCCCGTGGAT
>CALDQY010000203.1 GCA_937911445.1 uncultured Rhodobiaceae bacterium
TACGGTTCATGAACAACATGGTGCAATGCATCCACAAAACACGAAACGCTATGATAACCGAAGCATTGGGGATAACATGGCCAAGGCATCAAGAATCCTCTTGTTGCTCGCAACCATTGGATTGTTCGTCTTGGCCATCATTATGCTACTCAACAGCGATTCGGTCTTGATGGCAATTCCATTGATTGGCGTGTCGGTTCTTGCTGGATTTGGCTACATGATGTTCGATGCTCAGCCACCATCAAAGCCCAACAGCACACCGGGTGCTGTTCAACACAGTACAATTGCGAACGGCGAGGATGCGCACAAAGACGTCCTACCAGACATCACACAGAGTGATTACGACGTACCAATCCTTTGATCACAGAATACGAACGGTTTCCAGATTCTTTGGAGCATAGGTTCTGCAACGGTACTTGTCTCGTAGCTCTTTTCCAAGTTCACTGCACTTGTAGTAATCTCCGTGGTGACAAATGATGTTGCGAGGTTTTGGATTCATCGAGTCAACGAACGCCAGCAATTGACGGCGGTCGGAGTGACCACTGAACCCGTCGATAGTCGCCATTTCACAACCAACCTTGACGATCTCCGTTCGTCCATTGATCTGCATTGGAACTTCACCGAATCCTTTCTGAAGTCGTCGTCCGAGTGTTCCTTCGGCCTGGTAACCGACGAAACAGAGTGAGTTTCGCTCCTCATGCGCCCAGTTCTGGAAGTAGTTCATGACTGGACCACCGTTGAGCATTCCCGAGGTTGCAAGAACGATGCACGGGCTTGTATCCATAACAATGCTCTCACGTCGCTCCGCACCTTCGACACTTCGGAACCATGGGCTTGTGAACGGGTTCTCACCATCGTTCTGTTGCAACGACTTGCGCAGTGCAGAGGTCAAGTAGTTCGGGTGGCTGGCGTGGATGGCGGTCGCTTCCTGAATCATACCATCAAGCCAAACAGGTACCGGTTTGACAGCACCAGAACGGAACAAATCGTCGATTGCAATCATCACTTCCTGGGAACGACCAACAGCAAACACAGGACAGATGAGTTTTCCATTCCTCTGTAGTGTTCGAGTCACAATATCTTGAAGTTCTTGGTTGGCTTCTTCACGGGACGGTTGGTAATCACCAGCAGCACCGTAGGTCGATTCGATCACCAAGGTCTCACAACGTGGGAAACGAGTGTTGGCAGCATCGAACAACCAGGACTTCTCGAACTTCTGATCGCCTGAGAACACGACGTTGTGCTTTCCATCTGCGATGTTGAGATGGACGGCAGATGAACCAAGGATGTGACCTGCATTGGAGAAGGTCATCTTCACGTCAGGTGCAATGTCCGTGGTTTGGTTCCAATCCACATCAACAACGTGACGCATGCACATGCGAATGTCTTCCATATCGTATGGAGCACGCTTCCCTTCAGCGCCACCAACCTTGAGATAATCGGTCTGGAGAAGGAGCATCAGATCACGAGTAGGTGGTGTACAGAAGACAGGACCACGATATCCGTACTTGAACAGAACAGGGAGCATTCCTGCGTGGTCAAGGTGGGCGTGGGTCAAGACAACTGCATCGATTTGCTCGAGCGGAAGTGCCTCAGGGGCTGTGAAGTACGGCATTGGGTCGGTATCGGACGCAATGTTGACACCAACGTCGATCATGATTCGAGATTCATTGGTTGTAACAAAGTGACATGCACGACCAACCTCTTGGTACGAACCGAGGGCTGTAACACGTGCCCATGTCGAACCTGGTCGTTTAGGACGGTGAATGTTCAACCCGAAGTTTCTCAACAGTTTGCGGCGTTCTTCAGCATTGGCTTCACGATAGCCACGAATGTCTCGAACGGTCTTCGAGAGAATTGGAGGTGTTCGCTCAACAGAAACTTCCCAGCCCGTTGAATTTCGGATTTCCTTGGCAATCGAGCCACGACGGCCAACGGCATCCGAAGGATTCTCACACTGAATGATGACTTTCCAGATGCAGGGATCAAAGAACAGTTCGGAGATGTTGGCCGATTCGGGAACAAGGTCCTTGATCACAGCCGTGGCATCTTCCTTGTCCATGACCATATCTGGTTCAGGACGCATGACAATTCGTCGCTTGATTTTCTTCGAAATCTTTCCAGCCAATCCGTCGTTTGAAACGAACGGTTCGAAGTCTTTCGTAAAGATGGCAATATCACCAGCTTCTAGGTCGACATTGTACTCGATGTTTCGAGGTACAATCTTACTTATCTCATCTTTGATTTCCTTAAACGTCAATCGCATAATTTCATCTCCAACCACGACATCGCACGCTACGCATATCCAGAGGATTGCGGCGACGCCGCGGGAGTGGGGGATGCTTACTTCTTCTTGAGAATAGCATCAATTTCGGATTGTTCAACAGGAACGAATCCATCTTTTGCAGTGATAACAGCGAGGTCCATACCGTTTCCAGATGCAGCATCACGCTGTCCAGAGGCGTTGAGAGCACGTGCTGCCAATCGAACAGCGTCGTTTCGGCTCATGCCTTCTGAAAATCCATCTTCGAGGACACCGTACATGTATGGGGAACCAGATCCTGTTGCACAGTAAACGTCAGGAATCGATCCACCCGCTGAGTCAATGGAATATACGTGGGAGCCGTCTGCATCGACACCGACAATCAGGAGTTGAACCCAGTGTGGGCGGCCGGAAAGAATGTTTGCGGTGAAGGTTGCAGCACCCTTAACGGTCATGTTTTGACCACGTCGCAGCTCGAAGAGAGATACCTCAGCAGCGAGCGTGCGGGAGAGGGATTGAGCATGACCTACGAGACCGGCCGTAGTGAGCGCAAGGTTGTCTCCAATCTTGAACAACTTCTGAACGCTCTTGTTTGCAATGAAGTGGCCCATGGTGGCTCGATGGTCCGCTCCAACAACGACTCCGCCGTTGAACGTGATTCCTACTGTACTGGTACCAGTCTTCAATACACCATCTTGTGCTTCCATGATATCACCAACTCGCCACCCCATATGAACCGTGGGGTAAGCAGTCCGCCCTAGTCGAGCCCCCTTATCAACTCGACGATTGAAAACGATGATTTGTTACATTCAACAAAGAAAGCCTTCTTGAGCCATCGAGGACAGGCTCGGACATGGCAAGGAAACGTCCCTCTGAACCCGATGAGGGACAGTTCTCGCTGGATGATTTCATCAATCAGGAACCAGCAGATGCGGAGAGCGTTCCAGAAATGATTGACCTCGCACCTCAATCAGAACCTGTCAAGCCAACACCAAGTGAATCGAAACCTCTTCGCACCTTCACGATGCCTAGTGCCGAAGCGAAAGGTTCGCAACAGCCAACGCCACCACCTAGCTCAGGCATCTATCACGATCTCGGCAAGATGTATCCAAATCCTCCCATCCCAATGCACAAGACTGGGTTGGTCCTTCATCGAGCAACATTGTACGACATGACAGGTATCGACACGCTTCTTGACTGGGTCAGCGACGGCGATGCTGCGCTTGTTGAAATGGCCCGTCTGATGAATCGAGAGCATGAAGTTGAGACGGTTCTTGCCCGCCTCCATCGATTTATAGAAATGGACATGGGTGGACAAATTGTCCAAATTACTGGAACTCGAGTCATGCTTCTTCCTCCTGGCTGCGTAGGAATCAGCGGTCTTGAAGACGAGGCTTTCAACGATGAAGCCGGATGGTCTGGAGGAGTTTGATGGAAGAACAAGTTATCGAGATGCCATGTCCTATGTGTCACGACGAGGACAATCTGCGCATGATCGCTCACGTGGACGAAATTCCTTACTTTGGAGAACACACCCAAGTGACAGTTCTTTGCCACTCATGTGGCTGGCGACAAACGGATTTCATTCCAGCAGAAGGACGCAAACCAGGTGGCTGGACCTTTGAAATCGAATCCGAAGACGATCTCTCCGTTCGAGTTGTGCGTTCCTCGTCGTGCACAGTCTGCATACCAGAACTCGATCTTGAAGTCAATCCGGGCAGTGCAGCAACTGGGTTTGTGACCAATATGGAAGGCCTCTTGGTCCGATTTATTGACATCGTCAAGATGGTCTCTAAGAGCATTGGTGATGATGAACCTGAGAATCAACAAATTCTGCTCGGCATGCTGCATAGGTTGCAGCATGCAGGTAGGGAAGGAAAGGTATTGAAGATCGAACTGCTCGACCCGCACGGACTCTCTCAGATTCTTCACGAACGAGCCATTGACAGAGACTTGACGCAAGAGGAAATCGATTCACTACCGGTTGGGCCTGACCCTGCTGTCTTCTCAGCTTAGGTCAGCAGCAAAGAACTCGTCCACCAAGTGCGCAGTTTGGTCCTTCATCTCTTGATGGTTGGACAGCCACGCTGTTGCACGATCAATGCACAATTGCTTCATTTCACCAGCGAGCAATGAACCAGAACGATACTGTTGATTGATTTCTTGGAGATACGCATCATCGTCCTCAAAGAAGTACATCATGTACTGGTAGGCAACATCAATATCTGGATTACCACCAATACGTCGATGCTCCTCAATGGTTGGTTGTCCACCAGAAAACGCTCGCTTGATCTTCTTCTCAACGGCTGCAATTTCATCATCGAGGAAGATGGTCGTCTTTGGCTGACTGCTCGACATCTTGTCACCCGTCAATCCAACAGCGAAGTGGTGGTAGGTCGATGAAGGAGCAAGAAGACCTTGCCCTCCAAGTGAGCGCTCATAGGCAAGCATCTGCATTCGAATGCGATGGATGTCTTGCGACGTTGCACTTGGAACATTCACCATCCCTTCCTTCGGATTGGACATGATGTCCGAGAAGCCCATTCCCTCAAGATTCGAAACAATACCATCGAAGACGGATTTACGACGTGCACGGTCCACTCGACCGTTTGGAGCTTGACCCAATGCCTCAGCGTTCTCATCCTGAACAGACAGACGAATCTGAGCACCACTGCGCTTCCCAGGACCGACATTGAACCAGTTGGTCTTACCTGCTAGTCCTCGGGTCAATCGTAGATGCGGATCTTGGTCAACACCAACAGGAACGACGATGGGACGAAGACCTCCATACTCATCCAATTGCGGGTGTAAGATATCACCGACTTGGACCATAGGAGCCTGAACGTGAGCAAGATTTGTTTCGCCACCGAACCCATAAATCGATTCAAATTCATTCAAGTTGGTTCGCTTCCCAAGTTGGAAACCAAGTCGTTGAACTGCTGGTCGCTGTGATTGGAAGTAGACTTCAGTTGAATCGGAAAGAAGCCCAAGTGCAGCATAGTTGGCAACATAATCCTCTCGAGCAACTTGTCGGCCCTTGGCTAAGGATACACCACGAGTGGCTTGTGACTCAAGATCTGCAACCGCAATGGTCACATCAGCACCCATTTCCTGATAGTAGCGAACTTGTTCAATCACCATCGAGTGGCCCAAATGCATTCGTCCACTGGGCATCAATCCAGTCAAGACACCAAAAGACTCCTTGCGCTGGTGTGCTCCAAGGATAACATCGAGATCTCGATGCGCGAACACAATACCACGTCGATGAAGCTTGGTAGCATCAGGCAAATCCAATCCATCGAGGGACGACAAACCGAACTGATCGATGATGCGGCCATAATCCGTGGATTGGTTGCTGCTCCATGGGTCAATACGTACTGAATCGTCACCCATGGCTCACCCTCCGAATGCTTGCTCGAATCAAACCGATTAGAAGGCTTCGCTTCTATTCCTCTTCATACTGGAGATTTTTGTCCTGCATGAATCCGGCCAGTGGACCAATTCCTTCACGTCCAAGAATACCCATCATTGCCACAATCGTCACAACACCAGCAACCAATGCAGCATACGGCAACCACGGGAGTCGGCCTTCGATTGTCCGGGGTGATACCAACCAGGTAAATCGCAGTTGGTCTTCATCATCGAATCGCTTGGACCAAAGGAACA
>CALDQY010000204.1 GCA_937911445.1 uncultured Rhodobiaceae bacterium
CTTCGTTGATGTACATCGATGCTGGCTCAGGTTCGATTGAAGGCGACAATAATGCAGGGTGAGACATTGAATCGTAAACGTCCGTGCCATACTTGATTTCCTGACCGTTGACGTAACCATCACCATCCCAGTCGTAGGAGTCACCATCGTTATCGATGGCTTCAATCTCGGTATTCATCGCATCGATGTAAAAGAGGAGTACGACCGAAATAGCGAGGAATCCAACCCCTAGGACAACCCATGTGGACAATCGGGTACGGTATTGCCGCATGGTGAATTCAGCAATTGCTGTTGCCTTTCGATCGAGCGAGGTCCAAATGGTCTCACCGCGTTCCTTTTCCATCAACGAAGCCCCCCTGTGAGATATCCGAGGATGGATTGTAGGTCATCATCCGGATTGTTGATGACCATGACATCGTGCTCGTTATCAACGATGATTCGAGGCAAGCGTTTGTGGAATTCACCGAGATGGTGTGTGAAGATTTTCAGTTTGGTTGGACTCGGAAATTGCAAACCATGGACAACATCCAAACTCAACACGTCCTTTGCAAGTGCTTTTGCATCCTTGCATTCGATTTCGATGGTATGTGGAATGTTGTCCAATTGTTCCCGAATGGCATGGAGATTTCCGATGGCTAAGAGCCGCCCTTGATGCAGTATGACGATTTGTTCCGTAATGCGTTCAATTTCGGAGAGAATATGGCTGCTCAACAAAACGGTTCGACCCATTCGGCCAAGTTCACGTATCACATTCATGATGGTTGTTCGTGCAAGAGGATCGCATCCTTGCAGTGGCTCGTCGAGAATAATGAGATCCGGGTCATTCACGAGCGCATGAGCTATTTTTGCTCGCTGACGCATACCTTTGGAATAGCGTCCAATTTTCTTGTGCATGACATCGGTCAGCCCGACGAACTCCAAAACGCGCTCAGCTTCTCTCTTTGCTTCATCTCTTGTCAATCCATGGAGGCGAGCGAAAGTGGAAACGAACTCATGCGCTGTCATCCAATCGTACATGTTTTCATTTTCTGGGACATAACCAACACGGGCGTAAGGAGCTGGATTTTTCCATGGATTGGTTCCGAACAAGCGTACCTCTCCTTGCGTTGGCTGAAGTTTCCCCATCAAGAGTTTGAACAAGGTCGATTTCCCTGCACCATTGAGACCGAGAATTCCAGTTACACCGCCACTAAGGGCGAGCGAAATCCCTCCAATAGCCTGGTAGCGCCCATAGGTCTTGCCCACGTTGTTGAACATTACAACCGGTGCCTGCGGTTGAGGTACCCATTGTTGCTCCTCAGCCTTCCCTTCTTGGGCAAGATCTGGAATCATTCACGGGTCACCTCCATCGAGGAAACTCGGACGCTGAGGACATAGAGTGCAATGGCGTTGATTGCGACAACTGACGCAAGAGACCAAATCCAAGGATGGTCATAGACCACGTTCGTTCCTATCAGGGCTTGACCAACATGGGCCACAGAATCGTACGGCGAAATCAAGTAAAGAATGGAACGGTCGAACAAACCTTCCACGATGGCAGCAAGTGTTTTTGTCCCGAGGAGGAGGGCGAGCAAGGCGATTCCCGGGAAGAATTTCCCACGTGAAACAGAAGAGAGTGCTAAGCCAATGCTGGTGTAGGTAATGACCAACAGAAGGGCGCAGAACACAGTGGTGAAGAACATTGGAAACGTGTCCAGTATCCACGCCCATCCACGACCCATAGCCAGGATGTCAACGAAGTAGTACAGGAAGAGGGTGCCAATGATGATGAACGCTTGAATCGTTGCAACGGCGAGGTACTTCATTCCAACATAATCGAATCGGTTGATGGGTCTAGAGAAATACAGCGCACTGGTTCCATTTGATCGGTCCTCTGAGATTACCCCTCCAACCAA
>CALDQY010000205.1 GCA_937911445.1 uncultured Rhodobiaceae bacterium
CGCCTGAAGTGTCAAAACTGCCTCAAGAATCTCAAAAAGAATTGTTCGAAACAATCGATTTGAACGACGACGGAGTCATCCAATACGAAGAGTTCAGAATCCAAGCGCAGATTACAGAAGCAGAGGTCTTAGCCATCAACAAAGAAAAAGTCTACATCGAAGCATACAAAGTTGCTATGGAAGATTTCATCGTTACAGACGATGAAAGGAAGATGTTGAACATACAAGCAAAAGCGTTGGGAATCTCAGAACAACGTGTAAGCGAAATAGAGCACGAGTACAATCTCATCCTCAAGCCAAAAGAAGAGGAATGATGCGTATTTTTTGAAACACGCATTTAATTGTAAATTTTCTGAAGAACGGCTGCAATAAGTTGCGGGTATTGTGAATGTCTTCGTTCAATTTGTGGTATCATCCGTTGTACACTGACGGTATTCATGATGAAGCACGATTTCCAAAATATCGATACCAGAAGTTGCTTCAGCGACTCGAACAATCAGATCAATTCAATCAGATCACAATCCGAACACCAGAACCCATCTCACGAAATTCACTCCTTCTCGCTCACGATGCAATATACGTCGATGCATTTCTTGAAGAAAAATTGGATGAGAAAGAAATGCGAAGAATTGGACTTACGCCTTGGACTCCGAAAATGATTGAACGAACACTTTGCTTGACAGGTGGTGCTGTTGAAGCAACAATCCATGCCGTCAAGCATGGAGGCATCACTGGAAACATGGCAGGAGGAACCCATCATGCGCACAGAGATTTTGGATCAGGTTATTGCGTATTCAACGATCTCGCCATCAGTGCAATGTTTGCGATTGAACATCTAGGTGTGGAACGTGTTGCAATTCTGGACTTGGACGTACACCAAGGCGATGGAACTGCAACAATTCTGACAACTGAAGAACGAACGAGGACCATTTCTGTCCATTGTTCAACGAATTTTCCTTTCCGTAAATCCGTAAGCGATTTTGACCTACCCATAGAACCTAACTCTGGAGATGCAACGTACATGGAAAAAGTCCAGGAAGCCGTCAACCTGTGTCTTGATTTCGAACCTGATCTCATCCTGTATCAAGCAGGTGTTGATGGACTCGAACACGACCATCTAGGAAAACTCAACGTTACGAGAGAAGGGATGCGGGCAAGAAATCAATACGTGTTTGAGGAGATGTTGAACCACAGAATTCCAACGGTAATCTTCATGGGTGGAGGTTATTCAAAACCAATCGGGCATACGATTGATTCGTTCTTTGACTTGTTCATTGACGCAGCGAAGTGGAACGGACGATGGTAATCGCTGTTAGTTTGTGAAATCACTAAGGAAGTTCCACATCAACCTGTATGTGTCTGTTCCATCCACCTGGTTAGGCCACGTGTGTTCATGAGCTTCCATTCCATAGTGTTCAATTCGAACATCACCATCGCATTCATTGTGAACGATGTGTTCGACATCATCACCACCAAACAGATGGGAGTGTGTTACTTCATTTTGACAATTTGATTTTTGTGCCCAATAGTCAATCATTCCGGGAACATTACTCATTGTCCCGACACCCTCATGCTCACCATCTTTCCAATCCCAGTCGTCGTCATAATCGATGATGTAATCCAACTTGCCATGGATGTGCAAAACGGCCATTGAGCCCCGCAGATTGCATGTTTCAGGTGAGACTGGCATGGTTCCTGCAAAAGAAGCAACAGCGGCAAATCTGTCGTTTAATTGACAAGCGATTTCGTACGTAAACATAGAACCAAGCGAATACCCAATGGCGTAGAGTCGATCTTGGTCAACACAGAATACACCTGACAATTCATCGACAATGGCCTCTGCGAAGTTGTTGTCATCTCTTGAAGTTGCAGCCGTGTTGAGGAACCACTCTCCTTCAGCAGCGGTTCGATCGCTCTCAGCAATGGCATAAGCCATGATGAACTTCTCTTGTTCACCTAATTGGTCGAATTCACTTTGCTGCTGGAAATCTTCACCCGAACCATCTCCACCGTGAAAGGCGATAATTAGGGGCAATTTTGTTCCAGCGTCCGAATTCGGAATCGAGAGGCGGAAGAACCGTTCTTGGCCGTCAACCATCACAGCGATGGTTGCTTGTACATCAGATTCTGTTGGAATCAAGCATGGGTTTTGTACCTCAGCCAATGTTTCACCCTGTAACTCAGTTCTAGGAACGTCTGCAGATTCGATACAACCAGAAAGTGATACAGAAAATAGAGAGAAAATAACAAAAAATATCCTCAATTGATTCTTCATACAATCACTTCAACAATCGCACTCACCGAGTTTGGCTGTTCATTGCTAGTTTGAACATTTATGTAAAGAATATGCCTCTATGCACCGTTCGAGAAAGCAATCATTTTCTCAAGCGGAAGATGATCAGCCGTGTCCTTACAATAGTGTGCTTCAACAACGTTACCCGCTTCATCGATGAGAATATCAACTGGGATGGTCGATAATTTGGAAATAGACATCGTTAGTGGAACATAGCCCCTCAGTGTCGCTTGAAGCAGTGTCAATGGTGAACGCATCGCTCCCCACATGAATTTGAAAAATGACTTTTTCACTCCATTCGATGCAAACTGTTCATAGGTTTCATCTGCAGCAACAATGAATGGAGCGTTGTGTTTCTTCATACGCTTCTGAAGTTCGCCAATTTTTGCATCGAAGACTGCGACCATAACCGTCTCCTCTGAGAATTCATCCCAGCGTTGAATGATTCGTCGAATGCGCATATTGCAGAGTGGACATGATGAGAATCTGAAGAACGTCAAGATCACACGCTTGCCTTTCGTATCAGCCATATTGAAGGTTGATCCATCGATTGCAGGAAGAGAAAATTGGGGGGCTGGGTCTCCGGAACCAAGTTCGGGCATGATACTCCGATTCGGATGACATGAATTAAACCTCTCAATACTTGTGAGAATTCTTCAGGGCATTCAGACAATAAGAGGTAATATCGCTAACGCAATGAGAGGTAAAACTCCCATTGCAAAATCTCGAATCAGTAGATTGAGAAGTGTTTTCGAGTTGACTTGAGCGATTTTATCGAACTCTTCCTGCATCTTCTGATCAATCCGATCACTAATTTTTCCTGCTCCTGTTTTTGCTGCTTCAAGTGCAGCACCAATGGCAAGTGAACCAAGCAAACCTTGTGGAGTCAAACGGCCGGCCATGAGCGCCCTTCCTGCCCATATCTTTGCTGACCTCTTTGCAACACGGTTTGTTGTTGGTTCAGGCTCCTCAGGCTTATCCTTGCCTGAGAATTTCCTCAACCAGCCACGCACACCCAAGCCTGCATCAGCAATTTTTCTGA
>CALDQY010000206.1 GCA_937911445.1 uncultured Rhodobiaceae bacterium
AATTGAGAAGTTCATCCTTGCGAGTGAGTTGGGCTACGATGAGGTTGCTTTGTTCCACGTCGCTCAATTGGCTTGGTTGGCTGGATTGCTTGTTCCTCAAGCGATGCGAGCTGCCCTGCTTCCCGTCCTTGGGGCATCTCGGAAGGATTCCTCGTTGTTCAATCAGCACCTCGATCGAGTCGAATCGATTTGTTTTGCCCTTGTTCCGTTCGGCATGGCCGCAGGTGCTGCTATCGTGTGGATTCTTCTTCCGTTTGGATTTCCGGCAGAATATTTCGATGGTACATTGGGTGCATCGGCCACGGATGTGTTCATGATTCTTCTAGCGGGATGGGCGTGCACAGTCCTCTCAGTCCCCTCGTATACGGCGTTGCAAGCAGGGGAGAAACCTTGGTTGTTCACGTTGCTTATCTTCATCGTGGTTCTCTCTTCAACTGTGTTTGGATTGACGCTGATCAAGTGGGGTGCGACTTCAAGCGTTGGATTGGCGATTGAAATGGCCGCATATGCTTCAGTTGCCTCGTCACTCGTGATGCTCCTTCTTGGTATTGCACTAAGCCGTCGTATGGGTGAATTCACGAAACGTGGAATCCAATGGATTGGAACACTTGTTCTGGTTTTCTTGACCAGTTGGGCTCTTTCTCAACAATCTTACTTGGCAATCGTCGGACTTGGATTGTTCATTCTTCTTCCGCAAGGCCTTCGAGCAATGAAGACCATTGTTGACCAACCGTTTGAGAAGTTGTCCGTTGAGGCAGAGTGATTGGTGAGGATTCCCAATCGGTTTGCAAAGCATGCTCACATGCATCCGCCAAGGCTTCCGGCGTTGCCTCATCAATGACGCATTCCATTGGAAGATAACTTGCTACATCGCCAACGTTGGTCGAGACAACGGGAGTGCCGCACAGAATGGACTCACGTGCAACCAATGGTCCTGACTCTCGATGAGACGTGATAAGCGTCACATTTGCAACAATCATTCGGTCCCAGACGATGCTGCGTGGTTGTTGCTTGAGCGTGGTCATACCGACAACCCATCCACGTTGTTCGAGGACTTCACCCGTTTGAAGAGCAAGATAGTGGTTCTTTTCGGGACGTCTTGGATCTGCGGGAAAGAGGATGTCAATGGCTTCTCGACGCCAACGGCCTTTCCATTTCTTCATTGGTCGTGCCCATTCATCGTCCATTTCGCTGTGACAAGCAATGGTATATGCCTTGTTGGTTTGGACACCAAACGCGTCGCTTGTCCTTCGAAGTCGCTCGCTCACGAAGACCATCGAATCAGCAGATTCCATGAGCGCCTTGATGCGTTTTCCGGTCGTTTGATGCGTGAGCCCAACATCAACATCGTGGCCGTGAACCACACCAGTCCAAGGGACCTTCCATCGCTTGGAGAGGGAACGTGCGAGTTCACCAACCGGCCACAATGTGTGAGCGATGATGTGGTCTGGACGCCATCCACTGAGCCACTTCTCAATGGAACGTTGTCGATTTCGAATGCTTCGAGATGTCAACCAAGGATAGGGATGGTCAGTGTAAGCGACATACCGAGGTGAGAAGATCTGGAATCCGTTGTGCTCAAACTGCTTCGGAGCTTTGGCAACACCTGTGAGTGTTGAACGACTTTGTTCCATGTACTTCAGAAGTCTAGGAAGTGGATTGACGATGCGAACATCATGGCCCATCTCTCGCAGCAGTTGAGCATGATCGGCAACAAAGGTTCCCCTTGCTGCATTCGTTGGAAGAGGGTGAAGCAGCGTCACCAAGAGAATCTTCATCAAATCACTCAGTCATTGAGGGCTTGATGAAGCGTTGTTAAGTTCTCAGCAACTGAAGCGTTGGCATTGAACAATCCTGATCCAACAACCGCATTGGTGACGCCCCATTCTCGCAACATAGCAATGTTGTGGGCTTTTACGCCACCATCGATCTGTAACTGTACGTTGCGTCCACCTGCAGCGACTTGCTCGTCGATGGCTTTTCGCAAGGTTCGGATTTTTGATTCAACGGTTGGAATGAACGATTGTCCTCCAAAGCCGGGATTGACGCTCATGATGAGGACGAGGTCAACGTCAGGGAGAACTTCGAGCGCTGCCTCAACGGGCGTACCTGGGTTGAGAACAACACCAGCTGTAGCGCCAGCATCACGAATCGCATGGAGCAATCGATGGAGATGCTTCACCGCCTCAACGTGAACGGTAAGGTGGTTGCAACCGGCATCGATGTAGTCTTGATACATCGTCTCCGCATTTTCGACCATGAGGTGCGCATCGAAAATAGGGCCATCTCCGAGGTGCTTTCGAAGTTGCTTGATGACAGGTGGACCAAAGGTCAGGTTTGGGACGAAGTTCCCATCCATGACATCGAGATGAAGCCAGTCAAGACCTGCCTCAACGGCTTCATCGCATGCGGAACCAAGGGCTGCAAGGTCGGCTGTTAGGACACTGGGTGCGATGATCATCAAATCCCTCTGAACATAGCGAGGCGCTTGAGACACATGAGGCTTTTCTTATCGCTTTTGAACGGAAACGACATCGTCCCATTGTCGTGCAGAGCCTCTTCGGAAGATGTTGTTGTGGAAGGCTCGATGCAAGTGATGCACACATCGAGCCAACCGGCCTCGATGGTTGTAGCATCCTTGACGGGTGTGAATTGGCGTGAACACCTCAACAATCGGCAATGCAGGGCCATCGAATGGTGGTCGTTCAATTTCGACACGTTCAGTCTCTCCATCCCAAACCAAGTCATCCATCGATGGTGGTGAAAGCGTTGCATCATGAATGACATGCAACTGACCCTCGGCGAGTTTGCCAGGCTTCCACTTCCCACGAGAACCATCCTCGAGATGTTCCATCAATTGGCGCACCTGTGGCATTGTAGCAAAGCCAAGATGTGTTGTCTCCCACCATCCATGTGTACGCGCTACGGTCACATGATGGACGCCTGGATTCATCATACGCGGATCAAGGGTATCGGTCCATGTTCGACAGATGTCATCGATTCGGACATTGATGATGGGAAGTGGACCTGCTCCTATATCTGCAAGTCTGCGAGGGTTGGCAAGTTCTCCTAGAAGGAGAATCAATCGCCGATCTGCCATGAGGGGCGCTCTTTCTTTCTCTAGAATTGCATCGATGGTTGCCCCAGAATCCGTTTTCCATGTAGCGACACTGGATTTCAGTTCTTCACATGTCATGGCTTCTGATTTGAGTTGTTCAGCTTGAATCCAGTGGAGTTCGTCTTGTGTGAAGACAAGGGGTTGAGGAGGAAGTGGAAGTGGTGAATTGGACGGTTCATATGGCCACATTCTTGCAACTGTTGCGAGATTCATATCTTTTCACCATTAGTTGTAAGTGGCTACATGCAAGCATTGTGGGCATTTGATTTTGATTGGTCTGCGACTTGGAATACCAAGGGCTACACCACACCCAGGGCACATGATGGCTTGATCCACTTGCGCACGCTTGTCTTTTGCTCCAGCGGTTGGATCGTAATCGAAATGCAAGCCTTGCATTGAGATTTCACGGGGTCGATTTGGTAGTTCAGGAACGGTTTTG
>CALDQY010000207.1 GCA_937911445.1 uncultured Rhodobiaceae bacterium
ACACCGCGTCGAGCTGCGATACACGCAGTAACGTCCATCTGGACATCAAAACCACGACGTTCATGAATCCGAGAAAGACTTTGTATCGCCTTTTTCTCAACTCGTTTCAGTGGAATTATGATTACTGTTGCAGATGTAGAAGATGCTCAACGCAAGTGGGGAGATGGAATCGTAAGAATTGCTGCAGCACACCGAACTGGCGGCAACTACACAGAAATTGCCACCGAGCATGTTGAACATCTCTATGCCTACAATCAAAGTGAAGTCTTGTTCAAACCGACGATGGCTTCTGTTGATCAATTCCGCCCAACGTTCGAAAGTGCGTTGTCCTACTTTGTTGCCGCGAACGGGGTATGTCAAGAAGACACAGGGTTTGCCATCAAAGGATGGACGTCGGTACGGTTCGAGAATTCAGGTTTCATTATCAATGAAACCAATGCTCTTGCCATGGGTAACTATTTTTTCACTGGTGAAGATGGCAACGAAACGAAAGTTGAGTACACGTTTGGATACATACTTGATGAAGCAAGCGACCTTCGCATCGTACTGCATCATTCCTCGCTTCCCGCCTCGTCATAAAGGATGGTTTGATTTCCATTCACACGCTTTTCATGTTGTAAAGAGTTCTACCGAAGAGTTGGTTAATCCGGCCTCCAATGGTCCTCTATGGCGGGTGACCAGCGGCACATCCACGACCCTGCCACAGCCGAAGAATTTGCTCGTGCCTTAGGCCTTCAAGTCGGCGGAGCGGGCTATCCGTTCGTTGGTAACTGGGGTACGAAGGGGCTCTATGCGTACCGATCGGGCCAATACAACGGCATCGCTTATTTTGGCACAGGAGGAAGCGAAAGAGACCGCCTCACAATGCCCCATGAATCTGAAAAGTATCGTCCATGGAACCGGTACGACCCTGATATTCCAGCCCACATTCGCAAGAAACTGATTGAGTTAGAGGATGATGAGACTACGAGCATCGGTCAACCCCCGCAGCCCGCACATGTCCAACCATCTAGCCAGGCTTTACGGACTGGTTGGTACCGAATGGAGCTGGCAGATGGGAGCGTAATTGGGCGCGCAAGAGTTCAACGAAATGAACGGAATACAAGTGCCACCAACGAATTCATAGCGACAGGCGATCTTACAGGAGATGTAATGTGGTATGTGGAAGGCAACACAGTGAAAGTTCCCAAGTTTGGCTCCACAGGTACGATTCAGGCGGACGGAAACATCACGTGGAGTCCTGACGGCAAAAAGGCCATGTACGAAGGAAACGCTGGTGACCCTTCAACAGGGGAACAATCCATCCGCAACGGTGTTGGGAAAATAGCCCTAAAGAGCGTCCACGGCAAATATCTTAGCGCGCAGCCCGATGGTCGTGCTGAATGGAATCGTACCGTCGCATGCGGCTGGGAATTTTTCGAATTAGGTGAGCGGAATGGACGAAAAATTACGCTCAGAAGTACGCACGGCAAGTACGTTTCAGCCCAGCCCGATGGTACCGTGCAAATCAATCGAGATTATGCGCCACCTGGCGGCTGGGAGGAGTTTACTGTTGAAACCCGGCCTGGTTCAACTCCGGGAGATGCACACGACTTTCTCAATTTGAAGTCCGTTCACGGAAAATACCTGAGCGCGCAGGCTGATGGCACGGCACAGTGGAACCGGGATCATGCACCACCTGGCGGCTGGGAAGATATCCAGTTCGTGCCACAGGTAAGTCAAAACAAAGAACAAGTATCAATCAAGCATCAACAGTCGATTGAAATTTTAGAAGCTGTAACCGGTAAGCCCGTTCGTTTCAAACTCAATAGCCCACCAAACCACAACGATGCTTGGGTCGGCATCTATCCTACAGGCGCAAGCGACCAGGATCACGGAGCGCAGAACAATCGTTGGAAATGGCTTCGCGACATAGACGCGAACAATGCATCATTCCCAAAACAAATTGCAGGCAGTCATAGCATACGTGTCTTCTCAGATGGCGGATACAAGCTACACGAACGAAAAGACTTCCAAGTCAAGGCTCAGACTCTTGCGACTCAACCACTTGATGATACGGCTCAAAAGCAAGGACGCGGAGGAATAAGATTCGCAGTTTTATTTGGTCTATTCTTGATGCTTCTAGGTTTACCGCTTGTCATTGTAGGATCCATATCCACGGCCGAGGGCAGACTCGGAATGTTAATTCCAGGCGCGGTTTTCACGAGTTTTGGCGGCTTTGCACTGTTTATGTCGATAGTTGCGGTCATCAAGAGGGGGCCGACAGAGACAGAGAATCACTCGTCCGTAATGGTATATCAGGAGGCGGTGGACAGCGCTTCAACCAACATCGAGGTACTGTCCTTCAATCACAATCAACCGATACGTTTCAGAATCAACAATCCTCCACCCGGAGGCAATGCATGGGTGGGGATTTATCCTGTCGATGCCGAAGACCGCGAACATGATGATCGATGGAAATGGCTGAGAGATATCGAAGTTGACAACGCGACATTGCCAGGACAATCCAAAGGAATGTGGAGCATTCGTCTCTTTTCTGACGGTGGATATACCTTGCATGAGCGAACAGATTTCGAAATTCTTGAGGGTTACAAAAATGAAGTCTGGATGCGTAATGCACGGATTGAGGCTTCACGAATCATCGGGGATATGATTGACCATCCAACCTTCGGTAACATGAACAGAAGAACAAGCATGATTATCAAACGAACAAAGCATGGGAACATGCATCGGTTTGAAACAAACAATACAACCTATCTCATCAAAGATGAAGATTTAGCGGACGAAGTCAATGTCAACGAACCGTTTTGGGGGAATGCGTGAGCATTTTTCGCAGACAAGTGCCGCTTATTGTAACCAAAGGGCCACATCAACCGCCCCAACCAGTCCCCATTCCACAAACACCCCAGCAGCCTGGTCCGGGATCAAAGGCATATTGAGAAAGAATCAGTAAAAATGCCATCAAAAGAAGTGGTATCAAGAGTGCTATTCGAATCAAGTACCAACGTATGCCTCTTTCCTTCATCGTTTTTTTCATTTCCTCTGTTTGCCTTTTCCAATA
>CALDQY010000208.1 GCA_937911445.1 uncultured Rhodobiaceae bacterium
TGACATGTATTTCACAAACAACAGCGTTCACCTCACCGGTGCATCCTCTGTTCTTTCCATCGGTGATGCGCCCAAGGTCTTCTACAACGAAGTGTGGGATGTTGGTTACCTGCAAACCGATGGTGCAGTTGTGCAAGTGATGCAGGGCGAAGCGCCAGGTGCTGAAATCGCCTACAATTGGATTCACGATGTCATCAAGTACGGTGCTCGCTTTGATGCACCGATTGGGCAAGCGGGAGAAGGTCGCAATGGGACCATGCACCACAACGTCATTTGGAACGCCGCTGGTGGATTGATGGTCAAAGGCGACTATCACGACATTCACAACAACACGGTGTTCAATTCGACTGGCAAGAACGACATCATCTTCCTCACCGATGGTGGTATCAACAACAAGAATTCCACCCTGCATCGAAATGCTGTTGACTCTGTAGCCGATCACCGCTCGGATGATGTCTTCGCAAATCCCTTGCCAAACGGATCGCATTGGAGCAACTGGAACGGCTATGTTCAAGGGTACGACGACATGTTTGAGGCTCGGAATCAGATTTCATGCGCCATCTACGATAACGGTTCGCTCTATTGCTGGGGAAGGAACGATCATGGACAACTCGGTCTGGGCTACACCAGCGGGCGAGAGGAGGTACCACAGTACGTCGACTTAGGCACTGGACGTACCATCACCTCACTGGGTATCGATGATTCAGGAGCCGAAGGATGGACACCGAATTCCCATGCATGCGCTGTGCTTGACAATGGTGATTTGGTGTGTTGGGGTGCCAATGAAGATGGGCAACTCGGTATCGGAAACACATCATCGAATGGTGTTTGGGAACCGACGACCGTCAATGTCGGATCAGGCCTCACTGCCATCAGTGTGGCCACCGGTAATTCTGCGACATGCGCTCTTCTCAGCGATCATAGTGTGAAGTGTTGGGGGAAGAACAATCTCGGTCAACTTGGACTTGGCAACTCGTCCAGCAATGACGTCCTCACCCCACACACTGTCACTTTCAACGGCGCGAGCACCCCGCTCAGTGTCCACGCAGGAAGAAACGAGTTTTGTGCCCAACTGGACAACGGTTCCGCGGCTTGTTGGGGGCAAAACGCAGATGGCCAATTCGGGCTTGGGAACACCACATCTCAAACTTCGCCCATTGCACTCACGCTTCCAACTGGAAGAACGATAGCTTCCATGAGTATGGCAAAGGATTTCATTTGCATAACCTTGGACAATGGCTCCGTTGTGTGCGCTGGAAGAAACACGGAATTTCAGATTGGACAGGGCACAACATCAGCAGCAGAACTGTCATGGAAGTATGTGATTGGGTTGGACATGATTGCTCACTCCGTTGAGCTCGGTCAAGACGTTGGTTGTGCTCACTTGGTCAACGGAAGCATGGCCTGTTGGGGAGAGGATGTGTGGGGCTTGTTTGGGAATAGTACGACCTCGTACACATTGCGTGTCGCCTCGACAGCAACCCAATACGCCAACTTTGGAAATGGCCGAACAGCAGCATCCATCAGCCTGAA
>CALDQY010000209.1 GCA_937911445.1 uncultured Rhodobiaceae bacterium
CGCAGGCTTGAAGCATCAATGCAAGAACGTCTCTTGGATCTTGGCTGGCCTCAGGTAGCGGTAGAGGCGCCTGTGATGAGGTGCCTATGCATCCAGACTTGAGATACGTTAACTCCGGTTCACTGAGAAGTGCTGACCAAGAAACTGCAAGACATTGCAACCACCACTGAGTTTCCTCAAGCGATTGCAGTTCTTGGTCACGGCGGTATTCTTCCATCGAAAACGGTGTTGCAGCAGAGAGAGAACCAAGCCATCGTTGCAATGCCCCCTTTCCACCAAGAACGTGAAAGCTGCGACCAATGTTCTCAATGACGTCCAAATGTGGCCTCGGTCGCCAATCTTTGTTGACTGGATGTTCAAGCTCTATGAACAAGTTCTCCAAAACAGGGAAAGCTTGCGATTGCACAATGTCAAACAACTTGGCAATGGACCAGGCATCTTGACCGTGTGAGATGGATAGGAACCGGAGGATGGCCTGAACGGCAGACGTACTGCCTACAACATCGGCCTGTGTATTACACGTAATGCCGATTTGATTCAACCTGCGATTCCATTCATTGTGCCTATCCTTGTTTGCATCGATAAGTAAAACAGATTCCCCTCCGCTGCTTCTGTAGTGCTGTAGTGCCGAGATTGCAGCATCCATCACTTGAGTTGCACGATCAAAACTGATAATATGAATGCCCTCAGTCGCGTAATCTTCTGGGTTTGGCTCTACCTGCTGAACTGTATGTGAAGGGATCCAGGACGGCAATTCCTCCTTCCTTTCAATCGGCTTGATTTCATCATCGATGAATGCGCCATGGAATCCTAGACGGAAGGATCCTTGAACGCATACGTGATGAATAGGGCGTCTCAAAGAAAGTGCCTTCAGAAATCGCTTTTCGTTCTCCGAGAAATCCGGAGGATGGTTGAGTAGAACAATGCCGGAAATTGAACCAATCGTGTACGGAACTGGAATGCTGGTATCCACGAGGTAGTCACACAATTTGGCAAGTACGTGGTGCTGATGCAGTAAATCCTCTTTTTCGAATAAGGTGAGGATTCGTTCTGCTTCGTGTGCACCAGGGTCTCCTTCCCATTTTGACAGAATCTGGTGATTGGTAGCATATGAATGAAGTTTGAGCAATCGTTCTGACTTGGAAAGAGTCCAACTCCGAGTCACATCCGGATGGAGACGAGGAAAGCGATGCCTTGTGGCAGCCGCAGCGAACTTCTCGTGAACTTGAACGAGACCGACGGATGATCGGGGAACAACTACTGGGAACCGGAAGTCTATAGCGAGGGATTTGATGATTCGTTGGAGCGTTGTATGCCGGCTGGAATCGACTGAACCTGTCTCTCGAAGTATGGACTGAACTGTGTTTGAGCGAGTTGCCTCATTCGGATAGATGATGAGCATATCGTTACCTTCGGTGCGAATCCAAGGTGGGACAACCGTTTCTGGAGAACAGGTTTCTACTGTGATGTTCACTGCACTATCCCCCATTTTTTTCCATAGAAGACGACTGTATAAAAGGAAACGTACGCGATTTTTGTTATTTTTCCGTTATACCTCCTTCCGGGCAATACGATTTACCGGATGACGGATAATCCGCTTTTCAAACATGAATTGTTCTTGTTTGACTGTATTGCTAACATGAATAGTCAGGTTTATCAACACCGGGAGACATGGAAGTATTCCTGCGTGTCGGGCCGACACCCCATTCAACAATCCATCAACTCGTCGGCTTTAATCATGTTGGACAAAAAACAAACAAGGAGGACAAAAATTTGACGAAAACTTGCGAAGAATGTGGAAGTAACGACCTGAAAGTGGACACGGTACGAGGCGAGGTGGTTTGCAACCATTGCGGCCTTGTCACCGATGATCAAGCATCGGCGAACCAGAGCGACAATGCAGGGGCGATGTGGGGTGAGCAGAGCTACAACACCCCAACAAAGGACGAGTCGAAAATCAAGACGGGGTCGAAAGGCAATGCACTCGGCTCTTACATCGGCGGAAAGGGCCAAGTTAAGGGCAAGTGGAAGCAACTGAGTCAACTTCACGCCCAGGATGCAAAAGACCAGCACCAAATGGCGCAGAAGACAATGGACGCTGCAAAGAAGCTCGGAGGCAAGGACAATGCGATGCAGGCAAAGAAAGTTATCTCGCTTGCAACTGTGCCTCTTGACGACAAGAAGCTCAAACAACTTGAAGAAGTTGCAGAAGGACAGGAAGTCGTTCTGCCAAAGAACTCCATTTGTCGCAAGAAGACCAGAGGTTGCAATCCTGAGCAGAACGCCATTCTGCTAGCTCTTGCTTGTTTTAAGGCCCTGCAAGATTGGGCCGGAAGCCTCAACATTGCCTGGCCGCAGATGCTCAAAGGAACAGGTATTTCACGACAACAGGTTGCAGCCGCAGCGTTGGTTATCGAAAAGTACCTCCTGCTTTGCGAGAAAGCAGGGCTCATCGAACCACGAGTCGACAGAAAGACGGCGATGAAGAAGGTACGTCGTCTCGAGATTGAAAACACAGGTTTGGCACTGAAGAAGCTCTTGGACGGCATGGATGCAGAGTTGAAAGCAAAAGTCATCGCTGACTACCAGCAACGACTTGCAAAACTAAACGAGCCAACCATCGATGAGTCTCCCTTCTCAAGTGAGCACCTCGATGCAAAAGTTCTCTGTGCTATTCTCTTCCAAATCTCTTGCGAGCGTTTCGGGGTCGAACAAGGACTTCTTGAGAAAATTGCTGATGCTGTTGGCCGATGCCGAAACACCATCAAAAACAAGCTGAAGAAACTCCTCAAGAAGGTCAAGGACGGCGAATTGGTTGACTTTGGTGTCCTCAGCCCGAAGGACTGAGTCAAGGGATGGATTGACTCATTAAGGAGATTCACGTCCTTCGACTCATGACTCGTTTGCTTGTTGTTGCAATCCTTACCGCCCTCATGGTATCAGCCGTGCCTTTCTCTCATGCTGCTGAGATTAAGGAACTTGAAACAGGCATCCTCTTCGGTGGCCTTCATGGCATGGCGAATGAAACCATTGCTGAGAACAGCACACTCGACGATCTTCCTGCAATCGCAGAAGATTACACGGCCACATGGTGCGGGAACTGTGTCGAAGTGGGTAATGCTCTCGAAACCGTTGCAGAGAACGTGAGTATGGAGATCTATGCTGTCCATCGAAACATCTACGAGACGCAGGATCCGTTAGGGAACGAAAACGTCGACCAACGCTTCAGAGACCGATATGGTTTCTATGCACCACAGTTCAAACCTCCAGTTGCTGGAATCAACGGAAAGTATGCGCTGCAAGGAAGCAACCCTGTTGGCGACTCTTTGGAAGCGGACTTTGCTGAGTTAGCGACACAACCTCGAAATCTTGGTGAAGGCTTGGTAACGATGGTATGGACACCAACAGGTGAGAATTCTGGAACGGTTGCTTGGAGCATCGACCAATCGACTTCTGCAGAGTACAACGTTAGCGTATGGATGGTTGAGAAGGTCGCCTACTTCCCGGATGGGACGAACAATCAGATTTACTACCACCACATCGTTCGTGAAATCATCGATGTAGGGTCTGTCACAGATACTGGCCTCAGTTCTGGAACTGCACAAGTCACCTATGCTGATGCATACGATGATGATGACCTTGAAGTTCATCTCATGTTCCATGAGTACATCGAGCCAGTTGTTGTCGAGGAAGAAGAACAACCTGAGCCAGAGACGGAAGATACACCATTTGTTTCCATGCCGTTGACAATTTTAGCTTTACTAGCCGTCGCACTTCGACAGAAGCGTCAGTAGAAGTCAACCATGTTTGCGTGCAAGCGTGCATCAACCTCTGGCATTCGATCCGGTGGGCGTCCAACTTCAATAAAGCGTAGAATGTAATCCTCAATGTTTGCAAAGCCGAATTCTTCCGTCATCGGTTGCATCAACTCTCGCAATGCTTGTCGCGGGTCTGCTATTGGAAAATCCCTACGAATGTAAACTTGGTTTAACTGTCGATACCGAGCGTGCCTGTAGCCCAGAATCTCGAGGATTCGTCTCAATGCATCTTCTTCTTGAGCCGAACGGATTGTCAATCTCAAGCGACATCCTTGCATTCGGAAGAGTCCTCGAACACCTCCCAACTCAACCTGGTGACCGATTGGTTGCAACGATAATGCCTCCCAGACCAACGGCATCGTACGATACCAGCGATGAAACTGGTCATCTTGTGGACGTGCTTCTTGACCCTCATTTGCATCTTCTTGGCGAACGATAATGTCCTGATAGTCGAGCAGGTTGTTTCGATACTCGATGACATGATCACGAATACGCTGGAAGTGCGGCGGATTTGCTTCTCGATAGAAATCACCCTCTTGGATACGTCCATCATCAAAATCAAGTTCGAAATCGAAAGCTGGATTAAGATGCCCAGGTGGATCGTAGCTTGCGTCTCTCAATGGACGGATTCTCCAATCCTTCACTATTGCCTCATCTGCTATCAACTCAAGCGAGTCCAGGTTGATTTGTTTAGGCCCCCCGTGTTCCCGAAGAATAAGTGGATGCAAGGGGAATCGATACCCCTCCTCGCCTGCTTTGTAGAATGTTCGTGGATCAACTCCGGCATTGTTCTGCGGAAAACCAATCGGGGGTTGTGTCATCAAATGCATTTGGAGACTGTTCACACGTTTCGCTGTTGTTACATCGGAGAGAAGTGAGAGGACAACAATAGCAATAGTATCACCAATCGGTATGTCTCGGTGGTATTTCCCAGTATGGATACAAATCGAATGGCGTTGCGTCGTCTTCTTTCCAACACCGTGGATTTTGAACGGAGCATTGTGAGCACCCCTGCTGATTCGGATTTCATAGAAATGGCCCAACATTCCTCGGACGAGTAAGCGATCTCGGTGCACCCATGTGTCGTTTGGAAACTGCTCGAGCACACCTCGCAAAAACTGCATAGAACGACGAAATGGGATGTCAGCCGTCTCAGCGTTTTCATAGGCTGACGACCAGTTCATTTGTGTGGCGATGAGCCATTCGCCTTGTTTGGAAGCGTGTGGCGATGAGCCCCACGAAATGAGACCTGCCAACAATCCTGGATGGAATGGGATTGGTGCCCGTCGCACACTCCCATTTTTGGACAGTGTCCGCAAACTGAGGACACCTTTTGTGCTCACCATGAACGGGTAACTAACATTTGAGTGATCTGCGTTCTTCGAGACTTCTGCCCAACGTTGCACCCATGGCCACTTCGACGGAGGAAGCGTTCTGTTCTCATTGTTCCGAATAAAACGTCGAGCGAACTTGATTCTTTGTCGTGGTCGGCGACCAGAAAGACGACTCATCAATTCGTACGTCCACGTTTCTTCCTCTCGAAAGATTGATTTTTTCTTCCTACGTTCGTTTTGATCGAGAAGAAACGAGGATTGTACAAACGCATCGAAGGGAGAGAGAAGTTCACGCTCCATATGGCCAAAAAGACGATGAAAGCGATGCATGTACCGTTGTGGCCGGCCTTGCAAATCGATCGTTTGGTACAGTCCGCTAATGGCAAGAAACAGTTTGATCAAATCCCACCCTTTCCGCTGTTCAGAATTCATGAGGAGAAGGAGATATTGTTCGGTAGGAATCCTCGCTTCATGTGGTCGCCGATCTACCCACATTCTCCCATCGATGAATGAAAGAAGTGTGCCATCTGACATGACAAAGCCTTCCTCCAATCGCTCCTTTTCATAACCAGAAATTCCACTCCGGTTTTCAAGTTTCTCGATGAAGATTTTTTCTTCCTCTTCTGGAAACGGAGACATTCGGACCGGATCCATTTCCGGATCGTCAAGTCGAGCCCAATCTACATCTGGTGTGTGGGCCATAAATCGCTCAAGATTCTTCCACCGTTTTCGTAGCGATCGCACGGGCCCACCAAGAACGTCAGCCATTCGTTGATGGACCTCCAAAGGCAACGATGGTGCCCATTTACTCTCTTCAGTCAGTTCAACGCAACGGATGCAGATTGAACAATTTGTGTCAATGTTTTCATCTTGGCAGATGCCACAGGCTTCACCAATCATACGAATATTGTATGTCGAGGTGTTAAAAAGTTTCAATTCAGGTTCGATAACACTTCAATGACCCTGTTCACGTCCTCGTCAGTGATATGGAGATGGGTTACGATTCGACAATGCGTAGGTGAAATGTCAAACATATCGATGCCTGCTTCGGCCATTTTTTGGGAAACTTCGTTTGCTGAATACTTGCTTGCAGAGAAATACACCATGTTGGTTTGAACAGCATCAAGATCGACCGATACGTGATCCATCTCGTCGATGGCTTGTGCGATGGTTCTTGCTCTTCGGTGATCATCCTCCATCCTCTCAACGTTATTCTCCAACGCATAGATACCAGCTGCAGCAAGAATTCCAGATTGACGCATTCCTCCACCGAACATCTTGCGCCAACGGTGCGCTTGATCAATGAAATCTTGGGAACCAACAAGTACCGAACCGACAGGTGCCCCCAGCCCTTTCGACAAGCAAATAGAAACAGAATCATAGTCTCTCGTCATACGATGTAGAGGGGTTTTTGTTGCGACCGAGGCGTTAAAAATACGTGCGCCATCAACATGCGTTGCACAGTTCTTTGCTTTGGAAACTTCAGCAATCGCATCGAGAACGTCTTGCTCGTAGCACGTTCCTCCACCTCTGTTTGCCGTATTTTCAACGCATACAAGGTTACCATCTGGGTAATGGGATTGTGAACCCTTTTGCTTACGAATTGATTGCTCAACAAGTTCTGGTGTCAAGAGGCCGTTTTCTCCTAGCGGTAGCGCAACACTCGAACCACAAAGTGCAGCGTAGCCGCCTCCTTCGTAGAGATAGATGTGACTGTAACGCTCGGTGACAATCTCGTCGCCTGGCACTGTGTGTGTCTTCAATGCGACAGCATTGGACATTGTTCCAGATGGGACAAACAAACCTGCTTCTTTTCCAGACATCTCTGCCACCATGGATTCCAATTGCTGAACAGTGGGATCGTCACCAAGGACATCGTCACCAACTTCTGCTCGAGCCATGGCTTGACGCATAGCATCGGTTGGTTGTGTAACGGTATCCGAACGCAAGTCAATACGATTGGAATTGATGTCTCGCATGGTTGCCCCACACCGTCTCCCATGTTCAAAGAATCGACTTAGAGAAGTTTGAACTCCCCTGTCAGCGCATCGAGCTTTTCATCCTCATCCGGGCCTAAGGCAAGGACAGTAAGGGAACCTGCTGGAATCTGGGTGTGACCTGCATCGTGAATTTTTGATGAAAGAACATTGTGTTGTTTTGCTTCTTGCTCAATCTGCTCAATCTGGCGAGCATCGTCTGCCTTCACACAGATTTTCTTCTGCCCAGTTGAAAGCCAAGCATCAAGAAGTTCTGGCCGTACTTCGCCCGATTTGAGCGTTGCTTTGACAGCAGCATGTCCGACCTGAGCTGCGATTTTTCCCTTCCCCATCTTCAATTCATGATTGATGACGAAGACCATCTTGAGCGATTGATCTCGATGGACATATCGTTGAAACTTAGGAGCTGTCAGTCGATGAAGAAAACTTCGAAAACCCATTGTATGACCTCATTCGTATGCTTTCAGATTCCTGAAAAGAGAATCCATCGTATGTTTCGGACCTGGTCCAACACCAAGGACGGTAACTGTTCCTGGTGCAACCTCGGTTAATCCAGCATCCTTGATGAGAGAGAATGGAAGTGACGCTTCTTGAACCTGTTGCAGATAGTATTCCAATTCATCTTCATCCTCAACTGCAAGACAGACTTTTCGCGAAGCCGTTTCGGACCAACGTTGGACCATTCGTGAATGTGTCTTCTTCGCCTGTTTGAGAGAGCCTACGGCTGCATGTGCACATTGTACTGCGAGCTTTCCGGGTGAGAGTTGAAGGTCGGCTCGACAAAGAAATGCCATCGTTGGTGGATCAGAAAGTGCTGACATGCTCATCCTCCTGTTGGACGAGTCGGTTGTGTGGTTCGTTCATCGAGAGCAGGCGTTCGAACCACTGTCCAAACCACATGGCAAAGAAGACATTGCCGAGGAAGTGCAGAACATCGTAGAGGAGTCCATTTGCAACATACAGTCCGAATTCAATCATCGACATGCTTGAGTCAAGGATTGAGAATGAGACGATGATACTGAAGATTGGGACACTCCACAGCGATGAGAAAAGAAGTCGGTTCATCGAGAGATTTCCGCTCGAATCATGAACGGACATCAACGATGCGACGGCTGCAACGGATCCCCACCCAATCATTTGGAAAAGACTCCACCAACCATGTCCAAGCACTGCATTGCTTGCGAGAGTGACGAGGATAGCGAAAGAAACGCCTCGTTGAGCACCGAACTTCGATCCGACCATAACGGCCATGATGGTCACAGGCATCACGTTCGGAATAAAACTGAGGGCAATACGAGAGAGGGTGGCCAATCCGACAAAGAGAAGCAGCGGCAAAAACCATGTTTCGGAATTTTTCTGGGGTTTAACGAGCAACCAGACTGCAACTGCAAGAAATACAGTGTTCAACAGCCCCATCACAATTGGTGAGACGGTAGGCCCATGGGTGCCTATGGCGCTCAACATGATTCATCCACTTAGCGGTGAGCCTTGAGTGTTACCGCTCACGCAGGTCTCCATTCAACGATTGAGTCCTCGTTGAGTTGTGCGTCAGCCATACCAAGTGGAACTCGGTTTCCATCGATGGTGAACTCCCAGCCATCGCCAACCGTTTCATTGAACGAAACGAGATAAGCACCGAGATATTGTTGCTCAATTTCAGTTGAAATCCCTAGATATTCACACGCTAAAAGCGTCAGTTCGTACACCGAATCTTGTGGTTCTAGCCCACCTATGGCATGCTCTGTTCCGTTAATTTCGAACACAATCACCTGTGTACCTTTCCATTCATTTGGCCAAGATAAATCCCATTCCACATCACGATCGGGCGATGTTTGTTCGGCAAGTTTCACAGAAAGATCAGGGACGACCGCGATAGCGAAAACAAGAAGGAATGCTGAACCTATTTTTACAAATTGTTGCCAGTCACGTAATGCAAAAACGAGACAGGTGAGTAGGAATAGACCGAGTACAGCAATAAGGTGTACTAGCCCAACAACATCGGTTTCGGTGGTATCAAATGAAGGTTCATTGGCCGCTTGGAAGCCCACTGAAAGAATCCCTGCATCGTTGCCCAAGGCAATCACTCCTTGAGCAAAACCGGGTGCTGCTGTTCCGTAGGTGTCGAAAATTGTCGTTTCCATTCGAATCAATGAGGTTTGGTTGAAAACCCCCCAGCCTCCATCAGGCGTGTTGGATGGAGCCCAGATTTCAATCTCTGATTCAACGATACGTATCGCCAATTCACCATTGGAACGGAACGGTACAACCGAATCAACTGCGCATGATTGTTCATCGCAGAGAAGAGAAATCCATTCATCACTTGTTGCAGCATATATGCGGTCATTGTGTGAAAGTGGTATGGCCGGTGAACCGCCCATATTTGCTAGGACGGTCCCATTCAGATAGATGGTTGAGCCTTGGGCTGTTTGCATATGAACAAACAAGCCATGTCGGGTTTCAAGTGGTGCATGGCGTATCTTTCCATCGCCAAGAAATGTGCTTGCAACATTTCCATTTCGATCGACCTCATGCAAGAAACCATTCTCGTCACCGTAAGTATAACCATGTTCAGTGATTGCAACCCCGTTTCTCCAACCGATGTTTCCTGTATCGATATCGAACAACTGCGCCCCATCTGCGAGACAGAAACTCGACAACCCAGTGCGCGTGGGAACAATCACTTGGTCGCCATCAAGAGCCATCTTTCCAGTGATTCCAATGATGTCGACCTCGGTTTGATTCTGCCAAACAAGAGAACCATCTGTTGGTGAGAGGGCAGTCAGTTTCCCATCCGTC
>CALDQY010000210.1 GCA_937911445.1 uncultured Rhodobiaceae bacterium
CTCCATGTATTCTTGTGATCCTTCGCCCTTGAACGCTGCACCAATGTCTTTGAAGATGTTCGCAAAGGTTCGCCACATCTTGGCCAATCCAAACATTCCACCTCCAACAATGGAACCAATTGCAATGGTTCGTACGGTCTTGGAGAAGGCGATCATTTGCAGTGCTTGACCACCTTCACTTGCGTAGGCCTGAATAGGGACATTGGCTTGCATGGTTGCATCATAAACAGGGAAGTTTGCAAACACAGCGAGTGGAACGAGGAAGAACCATCCTACGAGCGTACCGAGGTTAACCAGGAATGCTACTCGAGTCTTCATGAACCAACCAATAGCGAACATCGAAGGTGTCAGAGCGACACCGACGTAGGTGTAGGCGAAGGGGTTCCAAGCCGTTTCTTCGGACCATTGCGTGTACTTCTTTGAGGAACCATCTTCATAAATTCCAGACGGTTGATGGATTTTACCTGCACTGTAAAACGAGGCAAGACCAACGTCACCAACATGCAATGTCTCAGCAAGATAGTCCATGACTGAAAGTTTCTTGTCAGAGAGCCAAATGAGCGGATATTCGATTAGGAACATTCCAATCATTGTAATTGCGGTCCACACACCAATGGTCTTCAGTGACTCACGAGCGTGCTCGACGGCACCTGTATTGACGTCTGAAGCAATATCCAACATCTTCAGTGTGGCTTCGAAGCCAGGAAGAGGTAGCGGATCTTCAACGAGCCAAACCCTTCTGAAGATGATGAAATACATCACACCGAGGAACCCAGCGAACATAGAGGCTACAATCGCAATAAACGCAAGCCTGAACGCTTCACCATCTTCCAATGTGATGAGAGGACCTTCAGCCAGTGAATACTGCGCTTTCGATGCCAACAGGAAAATAGCTGGGAACGTGAAGATGAATCCCGTTGATGCGTGTGTTGCACCAGTTGTTGCAGAAGTGGCGATGTTGACCTCAGAGGGAGACCACTTTAGTGCCATTCCCAACAAGTATGCAATGTACCACGCAGCAGAGATAGCCAGACCAAGTTTCAGGCCAATGTAGGCCGTAACACCTGAAAAGATAGCACCGATGGCAATACCGATCATTACCTTGGATGGCGACCAGTGAGAAACTTCGAAGGATTCCTCAAGATTCTTTTCCTCAAGATATTGTTCGAGAACACCCGTATTGAGATTGTTGTACATCTCATCATCGAGCCATGTTAGGGAACCATCCTCGATGGCTTTGAGACCTTTCGCAGTAACCGGTTGACGGTATGCTGAACGTTGAACCGTTGAGCCCGAAGAAGATTGCTCGTCCATAGTGTCCACTCCCAACGTTGTGTTGGTGACGCGGGCACTTGAATACAGTTGCCCCTTAATTCACTGCTTTTTCATCATCCTGAGCATCTAAACGACGAAGCATGCTCAACGGACGAGCTGGAATGCCAACCCAAATTTCACCATCGGGAATGACCTTCCTCTTTGGTAGGACCGCACGACTACCAAGGATGCAATTTTCCCCGATTCGAGAACCAGGTCCGACCATGGTCGCTCCACCGACGGTGGAATTCTTTCCAACGATTACTTTCTCCAAGACGAGATTGCCTTTCTCGACAAGATGTCCGTTGATGGTTGCACCGCCTCCAACGACCACGTTGTCTCCGAGTTCAACGAGAGACGGATCGTTAATTGTCGATGTATTGATGTTGACATTCTTTCCGATCTTGCAACCGGCGAGACGATAGTATGCGTTCGCAAAGAAAGACGGGACAATGTGATTGAGAAAAGGTTGTGTCGAACGATGGAGTTGGCCACATATAGCCCAGCGAATCGTTGTCAACGATGCGAGAGGAGCTACAATGCGCTCATTAAAGCGTAATCGTATCAAGAACTGCAAGGTTCCTGACAACAACAAAAGAAACATTCCCCAAGTCAGGAACGCAATTGATGCAGAGAATCCTATCAAGAGCAAATCTGGCCAACTCTTGTCACCTGGACCGTACGCTGTTATCCAATCAAACACGTAGATGGCAGGAGCAATCGGTAGACCCCAAACAATACCCATGAGCAGAATCATGACGATGGACAAGACCGCCTGAATCTGAGTGAAGCCACGCATGGCCTTCACCCATCAAACATCGGCCTTGGCAGCTTCTGCTCGGGCTCGAGCGTCTTCTTCTTCAGCAACGCGTATACCCTCTTCGAGGTCGACACGACTTGTGAGGTAGGTACCTGCAAGAATGACGATGGTAATGGTCAGAATCGCTACACGACTATCGAAGACAGAACTTGCAATACCGTACAGGAATGTTCCGATCATTGCCGCAGACTTCCCGAGGAAACCAAAGAATCCGAAGAATTCAGATGTTCGGGTTTCAGGAACAAGTTGAGAAAACATAGAGCGTGCTTGTGCGCCTGCACTTCCCATCGCCACACCGACAAACATTCCGAGGATAATCCACTGCAGAGAAACACCGATGTTGAATGGTTCCCAGACATTATCGCGCATAAACTCTGCATATCCATCAACTGGACCACCTTGATCCAAGACAGTAGGATGGCGATCACCAATTTCTGATTCACCCGAGAGGTCTCCTCCTACGAACAGTATAGAGAACCTGTGGTCGTTGGCACTATCAAAATTCGCCACAATCGCCGTTGCATTTTCTATATTGATTGTGTGTGTCTCTTTTTTCTTTGTTTCATCCTGATCTGCGAGGAATGAGGCCCCAAGAATTCCGACAATTACAATAAAAATCATCGCCAAAACACCCAATTTTCCGAGTTCCTTGTTTTGGATGAGCATAATTGCTCCTCCGATTAATGCTACGAATGCTAATATGATGATGCAAGCTTGTAGACCCTTACCCAAGCTACTGGTCCCTGGGTCATCCTTGTCGTAATCTGTGGAATTTACAGGGAAGTACTGTTGGAAGTTATCTCTGAACTCGGAATCACCCTCGGCAGTTTCTCCTACCCAGCTTTCGTATCCTCTATCATACAGGGTTTCTAACTCGTACTCACTTGAGGTAGCATTCCACTCGAAAGTAAAATCATAACGGTCTGCGTCCTCTTCACCATCAAGTTCTAACGGAGCAAAACCAGCAGCAACAAGAGCAACGAAACAGTAAATGAACAAGGCCAGCATCAAAGCGAATTTGGTCCCCTTTATGTCAGCCAACTTACCAAAGACAATAGTCATCGGTATAGCCACGATGTTTACTGTTAGGAGAAGCATGACGTTCATGTTTGAATTGAGCCTCAAAACAGATTCGCCGAATGCACTGGCCATACTTGCGATCGTATTTACACCGTCATAAAACAGCAAGTAGGCTAACAAGAAGAAGGCTAAAACCTTGAATCTCTTCACTTCCCTAAACGTCTGAAAAACTTGAGAATAAGCAACTTTGGTTGCATTACCAAAACCGTCCCATTTCATGGTTGATGGAATCTCTGGCTCAGGAGTCCATTTGAACATCAGGTAACCAAAGCCCCACCACCAAATAGAGGAGGTTGCAAAAATAACTGCCATCTTAAATCTCCAATCCCAAACAACAAAATCCTGTAAGATGATGAGATGGAAAATAAGCAACATTGAACCTCCCATGAACCCGTATGCATAGCCCCATGTGGATACGTGATCTTGACACTTCCTCGGGGCTAGGTATGGCATGAAGGAGTAATAAATGACGTTCCCTCCAGTGAAACCAACGGTACCAATGGTGTACATCAATGCGAGAATGAGGTACCCTTGTGAACCAAAGTATGGTGCTGCCCCCATCAATGCTGTGAAGAGAATCCCTACAATGGTGTACCACTTCAATAATTTCTTCTTAATCGGCATTTTATCGGCAATGACACCAAGCGCTGGAGCGGTTACAACGACAAAGACCATCGAAATTGTGAGTATCCATGCGTAAAATGAGTCACCAGACTGGGTACCCGTAGCGGTGTTGTACAGCGATGCCATCAACGCTGGAGCGATGACAGTCATTACAGTCAGCGCATAAGCCTGATTCGCCCAGTCGTAGAAATACCACCCTTTCAGAGCCTTTTTGTTTTCATCACTCATGGAAGACATAATTTCCTTTGTCGTTCGCATATCTTCTTCAGTTGCCATCTCAGTCATGGTATCCCTGACTACATCATATCCGACTTGGTTTATGAAAACAGCACCTGCATGGCTGCTGTGCAGAACCGTTTGAATTGGTTTGACAAATCTTCAAACCTTGACGCATATAGGAAGAAAACATGAGCAAAAGATA
>CALDQY010000211.1 GCA_937911445.1 uncultured Rhodobiaceae bacterium
ACTCGAGGACGAATCGTTTGGACTGGAACTCTGGCTTGAATTGATTGAGCACGCTCAACAGCAGTGTCCTGCCTTCTTCCGTCTCATTGACAGAATCGAGCAAGACATGGAATTTGGACGCTCGCCTGCGCTCGAGGATTTGGTTTTTGAAGTCGATTTGGAGAACGTTGTGACCAAGCGAGCCAATCTCTTCGTATTCATGCACAACCTTTCGAAAAAGAGTCGAACTGTTGTGTTCAGAGTCCAATCTCCAGATTTCCGTCCAAATCAAATTGCAATGCGTTACGACCTTGCGCCTGGTAAGGAGATGTGGTGGTCCAGTGAATCTTTGCCAGTCGCAGTTGAAGGAAACGAAGATGTTCTCGGCAAAATGACTGGCTTGCTCCGTGATGGGACCATGGCGTGGCAAACGCTCCTTCCAGAACGGTTTGGAGAAGCGACAGTTTCTGTACGTTTGGAAGAAGTCAGCGGTGATCTTCTCATCGGTCGTCAAATCAACGTCAACGTCCGTAATGAATTCCGTACTCGCTTGCGTCGACTTGTTACGGTCTCTGCACAATTGCTCGGCTCACTTGTTATCGCTCTGGGAGCAGTCCTTGAGTTGTTGGAAATTTTCAACGTCTGAGCAGGATTTTTCAAGCCATAGGTTTGAAATGCGAAACCACTACGCAGTGGTATGTTGGGTTCGAAAGACCAAGCAGACGAACGCCCTGATGCAGAGTTGAGAGACCGCTTGCATGCCATGGAAGCAAAGGTACGCAAGTTGCGAGATGTCCGCAACAATTTCAGTTCTGATGCTCGTTCTGCCGCTGAGCAACGAAACGCTGTTCAAGCGCAGTACAAGGAGCACCGTGAAAAGGTTGATGTTGTCCTTGCTGAAGTCAAGGCCATTCGCTCAGAAGTTCGAATCTTCAAGGAAAAGCGAAATGCCATTCAAGATCAAATCAAGTCGGTCATTGGTCAAGCCAAAGGACGCCGTGGTGAAAAGAGCGAAAAGAAGAGTGCAACAGCAGAACACGCCCAATTGAAGCGAGACGTTGCCCAACTCGAGAATCTCTACAACACCTCTGCTATGGGTCCAAAGAAGGAGAAAGAAACCATGGAGAAAATCAAACTCATGCACCGACGCATCCAGGAATTGGCTCCTGATGTCGAAGCCTTTGAGTTGGTTGCTATCGACCTCGATGATCTCGATTCTGCCATCAAGACGCTCAAAGCAGAAGCCGATGCTGCTCACCAAGCAATGCTCGAAGCTGTTGGTCGTGCTGATGAAAAATCCAAGGAAGTGGATGAAGCGTTTGCTCACCGCGACTTCCTCAAAGCCGAGGGCGACCGACACCACAACGAGTATGTCGCACTCCGAGCCAAGGCGGACGATACGCATGCCAAGATCGATGAAATGATGGCTGACGTCAACAAGGTTCGAGATGAATTGAACATGGCTCGTGAGGAACGTAAGTCATGGATGACTGAGCACAACAATGCTGTTACAAAGAGTCTCAAGACCGGTGCTGAATCTGAAGAAGTTGCTGAAGAATTGATTTCCAATCTCCTTAGTGAAGGAACACTTACCTTCGGTGGAATGGGTCAGGAAGAAACCACAGCCACCGCAAGACCACGTCGTGGTGGAAAGAAGAAGAAGATGGGCCGAATCGATATGTCGGCTGGTCGTCGACGACGCTGATTAGCATGCTTGGCATCATCATGGCTGGCGGCCAAGGCTCCCGATTGCGCCCAATAACGGACGTTCGTCCAAAACCAATGGTCGAAGTTCTTGGCCGCCCAGTCATTGACTTCGTCAAAGATTCGATGGTTCAAGGTGGTGTTGACAATCTCATCGTAACAACGGGCTATCGAGGCGATATGCTCGCTGCCCATGTTGAGCATTGGAATGTAGATGGACGCACTGCACGGATTAACCAAGAAGCAACGCCAATGGGGACAGCGGGTAGTGTCCGTCTCTTACTCGATGAAATCACAGAAACCGTCATCATAGGTTCTGGAGATTCCGTCGCATCCTTCGATGTTGCTGCATTGCTCGAAGCACACAAGCGTAGTGGTGCAAAAGCGACGATGGCGTTGTGGGAAGTTGAAGATCCCAGTCCGTTTGGTATCGTAGGTTTGTCAACAACCAATGAAGGTGATGTTGACGGCACGCTCCGTGAAGGTTACATTCGACAATTCAAGGAAAAACCAACGCCAGAGGAAGCATTCAGCAATGTCATAAATGCAGGATTGTACATTCTCGAGCCTGATGTCATGGCATTGGTTCCAGAGGGAGAGAAGTACGACTTTTCGAAAGATCTCTTCCCACGTCTACTCGAAATGGGTTGGCCGATGTATGCCCAAGCCATCAACGGTGTTTGGTTTGATGTTGGATCACCTTCGGAATTAATTCGAGCACAAAACGTTCTCATCGAACGGAAGAATGAACTTTCGTTCCCAATTCCTGAAGGGGCTCGAATCGAACATGGTTCCTTCATCGATCCAACGGCTCATGTTCACGAGGATGCAACCGTTGTGAATTCAGTTATCGCTCAACACGCAGTTGTTGGAGCAAACACGGTGCTGAAACATTGTGTGCTCATGAATGGTTCAAAGGTTGAGGATGGTGTGCATTTGGAGTACGTTATCCTCTCGCCTAGTGCCATTGTTTCGAGCAATGTTTCGACTTCGAACGTTATCTTGGGTGACAATGAGCGCCTTGAAAACGTTTGAAATAAATAGATTGCAGGCACTGAGTTCTAATACCCTCGGTCTGGAGAAAGCATCATGGCACCGGAACGTACGTACGATCGAACATGGGAAGAAATTGAATCCATGCTAGCACGTGCGGAGAAGAAGATGAGAAAGTGGAAGGACTTTTTCGAAGATTGTCGAGAGCGTGGCGATCGTGATGGCATGAAGGATGCTGCTCGCAACTTCAAGGCGCTGGAAGGCGTCATTAAGACGCTTAAATGGACACTCGGTGATGTGAGTATCGATACACCGTTGGAGTGATTACCAACCGCGTTGGTCCAATCGAACTTCAAGCGTTTCTAGCTCATCGCCCTTCATCGGGTCACCTTCGGTCATGGCTTGGGCTTCAGCAACCTTGCTCGCATCATCGTAGTGAGCGGTTGCCATGACAATGGCATCAGCCATGTTTGGTGGATCATCGGACTTGAAAATTCCAGATCCGACGAAGATACCATCCATACCCATGCGCATCATGTGCGAGGCGTCAGCTGGTGTAGCAATTCCCCCAGCCGAGAACGTGACAACCGGGAGTCGTCCAAGTGTCTTGACTTCGTCCAACACGGAGCGAATGGAAGCATGCATGTCTCCATCGATGGTGCCAAATGGTGTTCCCAAGTAGGTTCCTGGAAGTTTCGATGTGTTGGCGAGAACTCGATAGCGTTCCATGATGAGGTCTGCTGTTTCATCGAGAAGGTCCTCATCCATGGACTGGACTTGCTTGATTTCTTGTGTGATGAGTCGAGAGTGCGTCACCGCTGCGACAAGATTGCCGGTACCAGCTTCTCCTTTGGTTCGAATCATGGCCGCACCTTCGTGAATACGACGAACGGCTTCGCCAAGTTCGGTTGCACCACAAACGAATGGGATTTCGTAGGCTTTCTTGTTGATGTGGAAGAACGGATCAGCAGGTGTGAGAACTTCGGATTCGTCAACCATATCAACGCCCATGGACTCGAGGATTCGTGCTTCGCCTTCGTGACCAATACGGGCCTTGGCCATGACTGGAATCGATGTGCAGTCAAGAATGCCTTGAATCATGTCCGGATGACTCGTGCGAGCAACGCCGCCTGCCTTGCGAATGTCTGCTGGAACTCGCTCGAGTGCCATAACCGCAACAGCTCCAGCATCTTCTGCGACAGCAGCCTGTTCAGCATCAACAACGTCCATGATGACGCCACCTTGTTGCATTCGAGCAAAGCCACGCTTGATGAGGTCGCTTCCGTGACGTAGTTGGGTAAAGTCGGTACGGGTCATGAGTATCAATCCTCTCCGAGGTTTACCCCTTCAAGAAGGTTGGTTAAGCACCGTGATTGAATCAGGAGCCAAGAACTGGTGAGTCGCCCTCTGCAATAGGCGCATCAGCAGCCTCAGTTTCGTTCCTTTCGATCCATTCTTCTTCCTCATCAGGAACATCAGTGTCAGCGAAGATGGCTTCAACTGGGCACTCTGGAACACATGCACCACAGTCGATGCACTCGTCTGGATCAATGATGAGGTATGTGTCCATTTCACGGAATGCTTCTACAGGGCAAACTGCGACGCAATCTTGGTACTTGTGGTTCATGCATGCGGAGGTGACGACGTGAGTCATAGGCTTGGGATTGTCATCAACTACTTGAATGATGTTCAGACGCCCGTGTGAGTTTAGGTTAGCCGAAAATATCAGCAGCAATCGCATCAACCGCTTGGCCAGGATAGACCGCGAGTTTGATTCGAATCTTGACAACAGGGTCGCTGTCGTTGGATGAGATGAGTTTGACCTTCTGTCCAATAGCGGATTCGAGATTCAACCTAAGATGGATCACGTTGTTTTCGTCGAGACGTGCATCCAGCTCGGAGAGGATATCAGCATGATGTGGTTGGAGTTTCTCAACAAACGATTCGATTTGTTTGTTTTTCTTGATTTGCGTCGAGAGCATTGCTACGCGTGGACCATGGTAGGACGTTGTCATATCGACATTCCACTCGCTTTCAGTCAACCATTCGAGGGCTTGGGTGACCAAATCAATGTCTTGCAATTCATGCGCAGTTGCTGCTGCATGAACGTGAAGAATGCCCATGAATGGACGTTACAGAGTGAAGGTCATGAGGTTTGCCGCTCTTCTTTTCCATCAATTTGCTTCATATAGGTGAGGTATGTCGGTTGAACGCTAGAGGGGTAGCCCCCTCAGATACCCCTCCGAGATGAGTGCCATGGCAAAGAAGATGAGCGCAAAAGCGCGAGCAGCAGCCCGTAAGCAGAGAGACAAGTGGAAGACCAAGCGTTGGTACACGATTCGAGCGCCTCGATATCCATGGAACTACCAGAACATCGGTGAGACCATCGGTGAGTCTGACGAGCACATCATGGGACGTATCTATGAAATGACACAGCAAGAATTCAATGGTGACTTCACCAAGATGCACGTTATGCTCCGTTTCCGTGTCACAGACACAGTCGGACAAGATGCATTGACCACCTTTGTTGGTCACCACCATCAAACCAACCACATCCGTCGACAAATTCGTCGATACCGTGGTAAGATTGACGACGTCCTCGACGTTGTCACCGAAGACGGTTACTTGGTTCGAATCAAGCCGTTGATCATCACGCAAAAGCGTGTTCAGACCTCGGTCAAGCAATCCATCCGTGCCAAGACCCGAGACGTTCTACGTGGCTACGTTGCCAAGACAACCTACGATTCGCTGCAGGTTGCTATGCTCGATGGCTCGCTCGAATCCGAGATTCAGAACCAAATCAAGAGTATCTATCCTTGCCGATCGGTCGTCATCCGCAAGAGCCAACTCTTGCAAGAGGGTGTTTCGATGGACCAAGGCCCTACCCTTGACGAAATCCACGCTGAAGAAGCACGCAAGGAAGCCGAAATCAAGGCCAAGAAGGCAGCAGCGCTCGCTGAAGCCATGGCTGAAGAAGAGGCTGAAGGTGACGGTGACGAAGCAGAAGATGCTGAAGAAGACGCTGTCGACGAAGCTGCAGAGGCTGAAGAAGCGCCTGCAGAAGAGGCAGCCGTTGTTGAAGAAACCGCTGAAGAAGAGGCTTCTGCTGAAGAAGCATCTTCCGATGACGTCGATTACAGTTCAATGACTGTTGCAGAACTCAAGGATCTCCTCAAGGCGGCAGGCAAGCCTGTCTCCGGAAAGAAGGCTGAACTTATCGAGCGCTTGCAAGAGTAATCAGCGAACATTTGACAACCCTTGACGAAGAGGGTCCTTCATGCAGCGACTTGCCATCATAGGTGGAACGGGTCTTCTCAACATGGCAACGGGGCAACCGTTTGCAGATGCTGGACTCGAAGTTCTTGCAACGGATTCATTTGAAGTTGAAACGCCATATGGTAATGTCCCACTGAAGTCGTTTCAACTTCGCAACGGGTCATCAGACAAGACCCTCGTCTTCCTTCAGCGCCATCACAACGAAGGCAAGCCAAACAAGCCACCTCACAACATCAACCACCATGCGAACATCTGGGCATTGAAGCATGCCAATATGGACGCAGTTCTATCTGTCTGTTCAGTGGGTTGCATCGTCAAAGATTTCCCTCCAGGTCGCGTCGGATTGGCCAATCAATACATTGACTTTACTGGGCAAACAACAACGTTTCACGATGAAGAGGCTGAATTTACCTCGGTGACAGTCCCGTTCGATCAAGCTATGAATGCTTCATTGGAGACGGTTCTTCGCAACGACCAGAATCTGAATGATGAACGTCTATTCTTCACATATTGGCTCGCACAAG
>CALDQY010000212.1 GCA_937911445.1 uncultured Rhodobiaceae bacterium
GGCGAGATTGATTTGCCCAGTAAAGGGAACCTCAGAAACGGGTTGAAATCGCCCTGCCTTCGGGTTTGCAGCGGCCAAAACCGCACAGCGAGTGCGAAGACTGGCATTGATTCCTGCTTTGGAAATTGAGATGGTTTGTTGTTCCATTGCCTCGTGCATGCTTGATCGGTCGGCTTGGTTCATCTTGTCGAATTCGTCAATCGCTGCAAGACCTTGATCGGCAAGAACAAGAGCACCTGCCTCAAGCGTCCATCTCCCGTCAGCACTCGCATCTTGGACTGCCGCAGCGGTCAAACCTGCTGCAGATGCAGACATGCCTGATGTAAAACGCCCACGAGGGGAAATATTCCCCATGTAAGCGAGAAGTTGTGACTTTGCAACCCCCGGATCCCCCATGAGGAGAATGTGGATATCTCCACGATTCCTTGTACCATCCGGGTTGAGTCGTGCCACACCACCAAACAGCTGAAGCATCAGGGTTTCCTTGATCTTCTCCATGCCAAAAATTGACGGTGCAATGGATTCGGAGATGCGCTTGTAGACGTCTTGATCAGCGGCAAATGCTCGAATCTCAGCTTCTTCTTCATCGCTTACAACAATCTCTTCAAGAGCGAGATTTTGTCGCTCGAGAGATTGAACGCGCATGAAGATGTCAAACACCGGAGTATCCTTGCCGAACTTACGTTGCGAACGAATGAACAATACACCATTCGCCTTCACACGGTCTCCTGGATTGACTTTTCCGGTGAGGTCATGCTCTGCGATGCATGAAATGCGCTCTGGCTGTACGCCACCACGAACCTGTTCGGGCAATTCTTGCAGTTCAATAAATTGCGAATTCGTCAATGTTGAACGCTCCTGCAGCAACTGGAATCGAGTTTGTCGATTTGTTAGACCGCACCCCCCATCAATTTGTGAGCACTCCATTGGATTGATTAATTCCTGTTCGTTTGGTTGTTGAATGGTGATGAGATGTTCGCATGCCACACACTTGAAGGTTGCAGAGTACATTCGTGGACGAACGCCAGAAATTTTCGTGACCACTGCATCAATCGAAATCATCAGACCAATATCATCGGAACGAAGTTGTGAAACAGTGCGTACTTGATCGCTAGGAAGATGAACAATGCGTACCCACGGATTGATGGTTCCATAACCGACATCAGCAAGTAATTCCCGCAGCGCTCGGTTCGATGCGTCGTCATGAAGGTCGGGTTGTTCCAAGATGCTTTGAGCAAAGGTTGGGTCGAATCCTTCGATCGTTCGGTATGAAACTTCAAGACTCTGGACATCTGGCCAAAGTTGGGCAATGTTATGCACATCCTCCGTGAAGTGGGCATGAAGCAGTGTGGACCATCGCGCTGTCAAATCAAAGTCTTGAATCATCGTCGCACCACACCAAGGAGTTAGACATGGAAGGCTACCGTTCTTAATGGTTCCATTGCAACTTCGGCTCCCCTCTGTTTCCACTGGAAATAATATGGCCTTCATAGGCTCTTTTTCGACAAGTTTCTGAGGGAGTGGAAATGTGCCGGACTCAATAAGTTCATATCGTTTTGACGTGAGCAGCGTTCATGATTATTTTCGCACACGGGCTGGAAGGTTCACCGAACGGAAGCAAGATTCGGGCACTGCGAGAAGCAGGTTTTGATGTCATAGCGCCTGATTTTCAAGGAATGGTGCTTGCGGAACGTGTTATTCTGCTTCAACAAGTATGCCAAGAACATCGAGAAGCAAAACCAGTGCTCGCTGGTTCAAGTTATGGTGGGTTAACTGCATCGATTGTTGCTATGCAAATGCCTGATGCGTTTCGTGGGCTCCTCTTGTGCGCTCCTGCTCTTCACCTCGATGAACCGCCTGTCACTGAGGATACAATTCTTGTCGCTCCCAAAGGGATGAAGACAATCATCATCCACGGAGTTGGCGACGATGTTGTCCCAATTTCATGCAGCGTTGCGTATGCTGAACGATCTGGGAATGAAATTGTAGCCTTTCATCAAGTGAACGATGGACATCGTTTGGCAGGCTCACACAAACAAATTATTGACGCTGCTCAATTGTTGATTGGCGAGACGATTGATTCATGAATGGTCTTGCGTTGGTAAATCCATGAGCGACCCAATGGATTACGCCTCGAGTGGCGTCGATATCGATCTTGAAGGTGCAGCCGTCGCCTCGCTCATCGGCTCGCTTCAGCGTTCAACACGAAAAACTGGAACACCTGGAGCACCTGTTGACTTACCCGGCGGTTTTGGTGGATTGATTGAATTTGGAGATCATCTGTTGGCGATGGCAACTGATGGAGTTGGGAGCAAGCTGCAGATTGCAACTGCAGTCAAGAACTGGGACAGTGTTGGCATCGATTGTATGGCGATGAACGTCAACGATCTATTGTGTGTTGGTGCTGAACCCATTGCATTTGTCGACTACATCGCTGTCCCAAAACCAGATCCTGAAGTCCACGCAGCAGTCGGCGCTTCGCTCGCCAAGGCATGTGAATTAGCGAATGTTACACTCGCTGGTGGAGAGACTGCCTCGCTTCCTGGAATTGTCACAGAACTCGACCTTTCCGGTACTGCACTCGGATTCCTTGACAAGGACTCAGCCATTACTGGAGAACGCTTGGAATCAGGTGATATTCTCATCGGACTGCCATCATCTGGCATTCACTCAAATGGATTCTCGCTCGTTCGTAACATCATCGATCGCATGGGTTTGGCATACACCGATGCATGTCCTTTCAACGCTGAATTCTCCGGGCGAGAGATATCAGAAAGCCCTATCCTCGCAGATGTTCTCCTCATTCCAACCAAAATCTACTGCTCTCCTGTTGTCGGGTTGCTTAACCATCTGAAATCTGTCCAAGGTTCGGTTCATGCAGTCCACGGAATTGCCCACATTACAGGCGGCGGTTTGTCCAATCTTCTCCGCCTGCACGATAGGCTTGGGTGGCATATCGAAACCCCGATGCCAATACCTCCTGAATTCACATGGCTACAATCTCAAGGAAACGTGACCGATTTGGAGATGCATCGAACGTTCAACATGGGCCTTGGAATGGTCCTTGCTGTTGCAAAAGACCAAGCAGATTCCATCCTATCCTTCATTCAACAGCACGAACCAAACGCTACCATCATTGGCCACGTTCATGATGATGCTCACAAAGTTACGCATTCAAATTCAGAGATTTACTTTGAACATTATTGAAGCGGTGCGGTCAAGAAGATGAATCTTCTCGTCCTACCATGGGCGAATCCTTCACAGGTCATGAGTCGCCAGAAGACTGGCCTGGTCACATTTGGTGCGAGGGACGGACCTTTGTGCATCTCAAAGAGGGCCAGCCTCGCCCAACGCACATGCCGAGAGGTCCCGCAGCAAAGTCTGGAACAGGATTCATGAATCCAGCAATGGCGCCTGCTCGCACACGTTCTGTCTTGCTGTTGCAAGATGCATTACAACATGGTTGGATCAATGGTGACCGCCCAATTCGAGCATTGGATGCACTCTGTGCTACAGGAATTCGTGTCCGTCGATGGAGAAACGAGATTGCTCCGAGCCATCAACCTCGTCTACACATCACTGCCAATGATCTGGACAAAGGTGCTCTTGATTGGGCTTTGGCTTCGATGACCTCTGATGAAGAAATTGAACATACCTCACAGGTCGACGATGAACAGATTCAGCCTGAATTCGTCGAGAAGAATGGAATCAAATTCCAATGTTATGATGCTCGAATGGCCATGGTTCAAGGCTCATTTCAATGGATTGATGTCGACCCATTTGGTTCTCCAATCACGTTCATCGATGGTGCCCTCCAGGCCTTGGGAAGAGTTGGCGTCCTTGAGGTAACAGCGACCGACACTGCAGCACTAACTGGATCGTCTGCGTCGTCTGGTATGCGCCGTTATGGTCACAAAGGCATCGTCGATTTGTATGCGCATGATGATGCTGTTCGTGTCCTACTCGGGACCATTGCGGCGAGAGCCGCTCAACTCGATCGAGCCATTGAACCAATCTTGGCTTTGTTTGATGGACATCATGTTCGGGTATCTGTCTTGGTTCGAAAAAGCAAGCAAGGTGCTGATCGAAATAGGGAACTGATAGGCTGGAGAGTTCGAACAAAAGACAAACCGTACTCGTTCACAACACATCCGACTCCAGAACAATTGGAGCATTCGAGTGGACCAATGTGGATTGGTCCATTGTGGAACGAGGAAATCTGTTCGCGGATGACAGAGAACAGGGCTGTTGAAACCTGCCTGGCTACGTCTTCAGATATCGAGCGTGGGGCAGCGCTTGGCCTCGAATGGTCGGAAGCGGACCAACTCTACGCTGAACGGGAAATACGGCGCTCTGTCCGCCACATTGCACAAGCAGCACCGTTGTTATCCCGAGATCACTTGCTGCTGGCCTTTGACGAGCTTCCGCGCTTCGCAAATGTAGGCTCGTTACCAACCATGGAACGGCTCATCAGTGCCCTCAATGAAGCAGGGCATTTGACGGCGCGAGTACCAGACTTACGTCCATTTATTGCAACCCTAGCACCGTTTAATGCCGTCATCGAAGTCATGCAGTCCTTGCAATCAACCGAATGAAGGGTCATTGATTTCTTCATCTGGTGAAGGCAGTAGCGGAGTTGCGCTCTCAATGATTTCTTGAACGGATTGTTCGATACTACGAGCATTCTCAAGCATTTTTGAGAGCGGGATTTCTTTTCCTGTCATCTCCGTGATGGCTTCGATGGCAACAGCTGCTGCACGAACATCAGGATACATCGGACTGGCTTCTGATAAGAGGGCCGTAATGTCCAGATTGAGTCGATCGCCTTCACTGAGAAGGAACCCGGTAATTCCAGATACAACGCCCCGCTGTATTGATTGCAGATCGAGTGTCTTCAGTCGTTTGCGAGCCGCTTCGTTTGCTCCGACAGCAAACAATCCTTCACCGTGGATTTGTTTCTCTGGCTTGAGAATTCCATCTATGATGATGAGCTGATCAAAACCTCCAACTCTGAACCACTCGAGAACGGTTGATCCAAAAGCGATGTCTTGTTCTTTATCGAACTGAATTTCAGCAGTGAAGACACCAATACCATCGCCCTGATACACGCGTACAGGGTGGCGAGGAACCTCGTTCTGAATCAAAGCAACAGCAGGGAAATTCTCATCCATAACCGTCCCAAGTTGCGTGAGGTTGAGCGACTCTATGATGTGGGATGCAGCGATAACGCCGACCATTCCTGCTGTGGTAAATCCACAAATCGCAACACCACCCGTAGTAGGGTCAACCCCAGAACGCAGAACCAAATCGTACGTCTCGAATTGCTGTTTCATAGTCACGCCTCGTCTTGCTGGTTGACTCGTGTTTGAAAAATATCTCGTTGCTCATTCGTTGTACTCAGACCAGTCTTCTGCACCTTCTTCTCGGTACCACCATGTGCCAACTTCGTCCTCGTACCATTCGGTTCCATACTCGTCCACAGAGATTCCATCGTCTTCTTCTGATTCTTCGGTTGATTCCTCTTCTTCATCTTCTGGCTCCTCTTCGAGCAAGTCTGCATTGGATTCTGTAACTTCTGAAATCAATGAGTCGCCTGGGCGTTCGATGATCTCGGGTTCAGCGGAAATGGTCTTGTCTTCAAACTCATCCAATGGTTTACCTTGAGGGATTTCGGCTGGTTCATCTTCCTCTTCGATGAACTCATCTTGTTCTTCATAGAATGCTTCATCCTCAAAGTCAGCTGAAGCCTTGCGGTAAAGGACAAATCCAACTGCAGCAAGAACAAGAACGCCTGCGCCAATTCCACCAATGACAACGATATTGGAAGAACTCTTTTCCTCCCCATCTGGGTTTGCTTGGACCTCGACGAAGAGATCGGCAGTCCAAGAGACGACATCATTCTCGACGACAGAATCGAGATTCGTGTAATCAGGGGACTTCGTTAGTACTTGAATTGCAAACTGATTTTCAACTCCCGCATCGTTTTGTCGAGCCCAGAGCGGATCCTCGTATTTTGGAACAAAGGATACCGTCTCAGTTCCATTTGCAGCGATGCTGACCATACTTGGCTTCTTGAACAGGGATGGTAATTCAGTTACAGAGACCTCAACTTCAACAGCGAATGGGTTTGGGTTTTCAACCAGACAATCGATTGGATCATCGGCAGCTTGCTTATTCGTTAGAATAGTTGCACTTTCACAGGCAATGGTGACGGACTGGATAGATGTTGGAACCCACTCAGTCACCGTTTCGTCTGTTTCATTCTCCTGAACTGGGAGAACGTATGCGTTCAAGGAAACTGAAAACGAGGTTGTTCCAAACATGAGGCGGCCTCCAGCATCGACGGTGAAATCGATACGGGAGATGTTCGCAAACGATGAAACAATGCGAATCTTTCCAGTTGAGATGGTTTCAGAACCGCTCAATGTAGCGTTTTCTGATGTGCCATCAAACGCATCCCAGAGAATTGTCGTACCTTCGAGCGAGGCTTGATGTGCTGCATTTACGGAGTCGGTCGCAGTCAAGGTGATGTTGATGTCAACAGCGTCGCTTGCATCCATATCGACAGCGGAAAGGGGCCCAGCAAGCTCAACCGTAATGGCTGTGCCCATTGACGTAGTTGCTGTTGCAGAAGTGAACGGTTGGGTATCGACAACTTCGATCGCTTGCATTGAAGCGTCGATGCTCACAGCTCCATCTGAGACCGCTGAGTAATCAAGAAGGGCCTGTGGAATACTACCATCATGAAGATTGTTAACATCAATCGCAACCCATTGGCCGTTGCTGTCGCTTTGGCCATTCAAGGTGAGTGTATCGGACCCATAGGTCATCGTCATCTCAAGGTCAGCGTTTTCAATCGCCACTTCTTGTTGCATATCATCAAGATAATACGCATACAGACTAACGGACAAAGGACTGTTTGATTCGAGCACGTTCTCGCTCACACCAATTGGTCCAGAGGATACAATGAGTTCCAGTTGGCTGTTGATGTATGTATTGTTGAACGAAATTGTTGGGCCTGCGACAGGAAGAGGTAGCGTTGCATTATCGTATACGTCGATTGCTGCCACAGCGGCCCAGTATTGTTGACCATCTTGGACTGCATCAGCAGAGGTTGTTCCAAACGCATCGGTGTATTCACTGGTCGAAGAAATCTCGACCTCAGTTACTGAAGATGAAACCGTTGTCACCGCCTGGTAGGTTACGCCGTCAATAACATAGCCCTTTGTTGGGGTCAATTCGTTGGCCATACCAGATGCATCCAAATCGGATGTCGCTAGGAAAACCCTGTACTCAACAACATTGGAATCCGTGCTCGCATCCCATGTTACTTTCATCGGAGCAGAAGCGGTTTCAATGTCGAGATCAAACAGTTGGACATTTGTCACTGCTGCTGGAGCCGGAGGGTTTGGAATGGTGACTTCCAATGCTTGGGACAGGTTACTTACAATTCCATACGAATGAATGGATCGAACAATGTAACCGTACGTCGAACCAACATCTACGTTCGTATCTGAGAACGTGTTCTGTCCTACAACAACCTCGTAAGGTGAAGCGTAGTCATAACCAGCCGTTGGTGACATTCGGAACACTTGGAACTCTTGAAGATCATTTCCAAACTCTGAAAGCGCTTGCCATTCAATAGTAACGCTCGATTCTGTAAGCGATTGAACCGTGAGGAGGGGTGTGGGAGGAAGGGCAAGATTTGGAGCCCCAAGCGTGTAGTTCATGCTCAAAAACGTAGCATCAAATTGACCTGCTTTTGTGGTCTCAACGGGGAGCGTGACCACAAACGAGCCCGAGCCCGGTAGCATTTGTTGGTTGAGTGAATTACTCAATGATCCGATGGTCCCAACGCTTGTTTTTACTTCAAATTCGATGTCATAGGCGATATCAAGATCCGTAAAGTTCGCTGTACCGTTTGAATTGCTTGAGAGTGACATCATGTTTGTCACCATTTCGATACCATAGCCATCCGAGATGCCAGGGTAGGCTGGTAAGAACGGAGAAATTGTATCTCGAATAGTGTCATCTGAATCACTAATTGTCAACACACCGATATGCGAGAGCGTCGTGCTTGAATAGCCTTCAGCCCACAAATCACTATCTCCATCAACATCTGTATCAAGTGAAACATTGTGCCATGCTCCGATGAATACGCCTTGAAGTACCTCGCCAGCAAGTACGAATTGATCCATCAAACCATCGTGGTTGATATCTGAAAATTGGATGTCTCTTGGAACTGAATAAGGAGCCAATGGAGAATTACTTGGTGAACCAAGGCCGGTTGGCGATATTGGACGGAATCCGATGTCGCCTTCAATTGTTGAAGGATTGCCATCCCCAAACTGTGGGTTGGGTACAAACAATGAGGTACTTCCGTCATTGTTGTGATCGGCAAATGTTCCATTGAGTGTATCAATAACGTGCAACATAGGCACTTGTACCCAACTCGTTCCGTTGTTCAAGAGGATTACAGAATCTGTTTGTTTTGGAGTCAGAAAATCAATATCTCCGTCACCGTCTAAATCGCCCATGACGGATTCGGTCGACAGATTACGGAATTTCTGTATGTTGCTGTTCAATTGAGATGTTTGTACGTCGTATGTTATTTCAGTTGCATCGTTCCAAGCATCTGAAACAATAATCATGGTCTGATTGCGGTTGAAAAAATCATCCACGCGAAGACTTCTCAAACTTGTTTGTCCATCCCAGAAATTCCATCTGTAAATAGGGATATTGTCAGCAAGCCTCGTCGCTCCAGTTGAACCATTATAGGTCGTCAAGGAAGCATATCCGCCGCCGAAGTAGCCATGAATTGAGATGAAATCTGAGTACCCGTCACCATCCATGTCAGCAAGTTGCACATCGATTGGGCTGCTTGAAATGTTGACAGTAGCGTACGGATCGTAAGTCATTGTTGTGGTATTGTACTCGTGGATGCACATCATTGCACTACCCAATGTAAAGGTAACAACATCATCATGAGAATCGTTGTTCATATCAGCAATTCGCATCTGATCGGAATTGATGCATGTTGATGTCCAGTTGGTTAGGTTGTACTGCATCGTTGTCGAATTGCTTTCAACAACAGCGAAACCTGCGTTGACTCCAGTCGTTGCATTCTGGGTTGAGAAAACAAAAGCATCGGTCATGCCATCCGCATTTGAATGGCCGAGCAACATCTGTCGTACAGCTCCGACAGGGACATACTGGCCATCAATTTCAGGCGCATATGTGATGTTTGCTTGACTCGATTGTATAGTAGCGTTCTTCGGTAGCAAAATCGGAGAAGGCATTCCTGAACTATTGTTCAACTGAATCGTATCATAAATCGAACCCGATTGAAATGTATTTTGATGCGCCAAGTCACCATAACCTACGCCAGAATACGACCAGATCGTGTCCCCAGTACTGCTGTTAATCCAGACACTTCCAGGCGTATTCGCAGCCGATTGACCTTCAACCACGAACGATGCGTCTTGAAACGTCACGTTTCGTTCAAGATCCAATTCGAGCAATGTGGAGGTGTTGTTTCCATCGGACGTTACAGTTACTGAATTGGCGCCGCCTGCAAATGTGCTAACTTGAGTCGTCCCGCTAGCAAAGGACTGTGGGACAAAGAGAACTGGAGTGAGAAACAGCGCTACGAGAATAAGCGTTTTTTTATTGACCCGTGTTTCTTGCATAATGCCACCTAACCAAGGACAACACTGACTTCTACTTCAAATCGATGACTGGATTCGAAGAGGGACTCAAATTTCCATTCGAGTTATTATTATTCAATCACTGGTGGTTATACAAACATTATCAATGGGGGCGTCTTTAGATGAACTGTTTACCATGGTTACACAATCTAGGTTTTCGGTCACCGCAGGTGACTTAGAAATCGATCTCAGCGGGGCTACCGTCGAGGTCGATGCGCGTCTCATTCA
>CALDQY010000213.1 GCA_937911445.1 uncultured Rhodobiaceae bacterium
ATGGATTCTGACCCCATGCGTCGTTCGATGTGAATGAGGATGATGTTGCTTTCGATGCCTTTTTTGGACGTATTGACTCGCAGACCCATGAAGCAAGCAACGGACGTCTTCAACGAGTGGGCGCATCGAGGCAAAGACGAGGGCATGGAACGCGGCCATGGACCTTCAGTCAGAGAGATGCTGGATGCTGCTCTCGAACGTGTTCTATCGGAGGGGGATTCGTTTTCATTTGCGGACTTGGGATGCGGGAACGGTTGGGTCGTTCGCTTGGCCGCTCAACACGAACAGTGTCAGAAAGCGGATGGGTTTGATGGTGCAGAACATATGATAGAGAAAGCAAAGGCTACCGACTCAACCAACGGATATCACCTTGCATTGTTTCCACAAACAAAACCTCCTCAACAATACGATCTCATCCATTCAATGGAATTCATCTACTATCTTCACGATCCGAAACAAATGCTTCAGTCGATTCATGATGACTGGTTATCGGAAAACGGGTGGGCAGTCATCGGCATTGACCATTATGCAGAACACGAGGAAAGTCTTGGCTGGCCAGAAGCTCTTGATGTACACATGTCCACGTTTTCCGAGGCAGAATGGATTCAGATGTGGAAGGATGTCGGATTTACTGAAGTCCATGCGTGGCGGGCCAATGCCTCTTCAGACAAACCCGGTACGTTGGCTATTCTTGGTAAGAAAAGTCAGCAGTGATGCCCAAGTCCATACCTTGTGGGCCGCACAATCGAACGTCGCCTTTGAAGAATGGACATTTCTTACATGTATCGATGAATTCTAACGGAAGCCGTTTTGGCTCTTCAGTTCCATTGGGATCTGCAACCAAATGTGCCATCCAATCGAAGAGATTGAGCAATTCCTTCTCGGCTTCTTTGTACATTGCATCGGGCATCTGAACAAAACGTCCAGTGGTAGCGATCAACAGAGCAGGAGGCCGTATTTCTCTACGCTTTTCAATTGGTTTTTGCTCTTCTTGACGTCGAAAAACCAGCGAGTATAACGTAAGCTGAAGACGGTGATTTCGAAGCATTTCGAATTCTGCATTATTTTGAGGTTCAAACGAAAATGGTTCGTCGAGAGAATCGTACAGAGGATGGTCTTCCAAATGCTGCTCACGAGCTCCAGAGGTTTTCAGATCAACCACCTGTAACCATGGTTGCTCTCCATCCACACCTGCAATAGCTAAATCCGCTTGACCTTCAAAGAGTATGTTTACTGAATCGATGAGTGTGACGTATTGTTGTTGCAATTGTGTGAGCGGAGAACGAACGACGCCTTCCAGGTTGACTTCATAATCGAAAAAGAAGGATGCTTCCGTGCGCAACCCTTCGATTTCGCAGCCATTGACTTCTTGTCCTTCGGCCATTCGTCCGAGTGAACCTTTCGTAAGCAGTGTTGCCAACTGTATGATCCTTGACCTCGTCTGGTGTTGTTCTTCAGGTGATAAACGATGCCACTCGGGTCGTGAGTGGGTTGCGTCATCGATTTCTTTGCTCGAAAGGAGCATATTCGACTGTGAATTCAACCAAACTGGGCTCAGGTTGAATTCCACAGATTTCATTTCAGCAGGGTTTGCCAACCCAATCTCAACAAGTCTGTGAAACATGGAACCGAACGATGTGGCAGAGGGCCAACCAATCGAGTCGTACTGCAAATCTTCACCGCTTGAACGGTCCTTTTGACCCTCATCATCTTGGATAGGATTTGAGATTCCTCGAATGTTCAACGGTTCACTCTGCCAGCCCTTCACATGCGACAGCCAATATCGCCTGCGGCACGAATTTGCTGTATCCAATCCGTGTGCAGTCATTCGAAGTGTTGGTGATTGATGCACAATATGTTGCTCGGATTCTACAACCTCAATCGATGCAGAGAGTTGCTCTTCGATGACCAACCAATTGGCTAACTGCGAGGTTGGCGTCTGTGTCGAGAAGCAATCAGGGTGATGATACATGCGTAACTGTTGAAGCGAATCGTCCATGAATCCACTTGCATGGAAAAGAGAAATTGGGTCGAATTCCAATTCCTGTTCACCATATTCGTCGAGACGTTGGCCGTGTTCATCACCATCGAGGCTCCATACTTGTTCTGATTCCGACTGAACCCCCATGTATCGGAATCCATCCATCATCAAATCTCCCATGTTGTTTCCTTTGGAATTGATTTTCATGGCAATCCTTGAATTCTCACCAATTGAACATGGGGCGTTGGGTGAACCAACAAAGATGAGTCTGTCCTTCACTCGTGTTAGCGCTACGTAGAATTGTCGTCGAAGTTCCGCCTGATTCTGAGCTTTGTTCATCTGTTCTGCTAACATCCATAATGCGTCCTCAGGTTTGTCTTTCGATTTCCATGGTTGAATTCTACCAGCGATGACGTCGGGGGTGATGAGGACGTTGTTCTGGGCTTCAATGCTCGAACTACGTCGGCCTGCCTCAAACAATCCAGTTACGATGACAACGGGTGCTTGCAACCCTTTTGCGCCATGAATGGTCATGATTTGGATAGCGCCACTTGTAGGCGTTGTACTCGCTTGCGGCCCTTTGTTTCCAAGCGTTGCAAATGCTTTCATCTGCTCCAGAATTGCTGCGGGCTCATGGCCTGAATCGGTGCCAATTTTCTGTACCAGTGCACACCACATCTCTGCAACTTGTCGTTCGGATTCATCTGGGTAGGCAATGAGCAAATCACTGTGATCCAACACGGCATCAAACACCTCGTAAATCGCACCATGTTGAACCAACTGAGCAAGTGCTCCTAGAAGAGGACCTTGAGGTGCTGAAACGAAGTACTGTGCAGCATGGAGCCAAAAGTTTTCGACATCTGATGCTCCCATAACCTCCTCAATTTCGATGGATGATGCACCAACAATTGGCGAACGAAGGAATGAGTGAACGGCATGCCTCGAGTTTGGTTTAGATAGAAGTTCCAGAACGGCCATCATGGGTTGGACGACTGGTTGCTTCAACAACTCGCCTTGCTTATCGGCCATCACTGGTAAACCGCGTGCTTGAAGACGCGAGATAAGGTCTGGAATGTGTTTTCTTGAATGAACAAGAATCATCACATCTTCCGGAGAAATTGTTTCTTCAGGTTCTATTTCGACGTAAGCGGCTGCATCGGATGACCAAATCCGTGTTGGTAAACCTCGAACAAGTGTGTCCAAGCGTGATGCGATAAGTTCGTGTTCAAGATGGCGTAGATTTGCATTTCTTGCATCGTAGAGATTGTATCCTTCCATCATATCCAAAGGCAATTCTCCCGTATCATTCTGGGTTGGTAGAAGCCATTCCATCGTTCCAGTTTGAGAGGTTTCACGTCCAGCCTCGAGAGGTTGGGCAGTAGCATGGAAATCTCCGGGGAACTGGTGATGACGTGCGTCGAATGTGTCATCAAACATGTTGTTGAGTGTTCGTAGCAAACCTGCTGCGGTTCGGAAATTCGTACGGAGCTGTATGTGTCCTTCTGCTCGCTCCTGCGCTGTTGTATCTTCAACTGCCATTCCTGAATCATCAATTCCAAAGGAAATGTATTCCCATGGTGCTGATTGTTCGTCACGAGAATAATCCGATGCTTGAATGAACGATCCTGACTCGCCACCAGCGCCAACCGGCCGGGGATCTCGGCCATGCCCCGATTGAGTGAATGGTTCAAGCCTCGGCTCATTCTGTTCAATGTTGTTTGCGATACGAATGGATGCAACCATTCGGCGCATGACGGTCACTTCGGCTTGTCGAAATCGGTAGATGCTTTGCTTCATATCACCAACAATACAGATGGTTGGGTCCCATGGTCCAGAAGGTGCTGGATGTTCCTTCGAGATCCCTTCTCGACGACCCCAAAGACGTGAGAGGAGACGAGCATGCTCTGGGTTTGTATCCTGATATTCATCAATAATGAAGGCACGGTATCGTGCTCGAATTTGTTTCAAGAGCCCATATCGTCGTTGCAAATCAAGATACTTCTCCTCCTCACCTTGCATCATCGTTAGTGCTCTTCGTATGTGTTCATCGGACCATGGCTCGTCACCAAGATCGTCCAACGCCTGAACCGCTTCGAGCGGATACCAATGACGAACAATCGCAGGACAACGCACGAGAAGTAAATCACCTACCATCAATTGTACATCATCGAAATCATGCGCTTCTTCTTGCGATTTCAAATGACGAAGCAAATCTTGGCACCCTGAATGTACGATGTACAAGTCGTTGAGGACTTCGACCTGCAAGTCTCTCGAAACGCGCATCTTCATGTGCGGTGGTTCTCGCCCAATATCAAGACCGAGAAGTTCTCGATCATAACGTGCGTTTGGCTCTCTGTGAAGAAACGGCCGTGATGGATTGAGGCAATAAGCAACTTTGCTGAGCATGAATACAAGGCGCCCGTCAGCAGGGTCATGAATACGGTCTTGCAGACGCTGCCCAGCATCTGAAGCGAGGGCCGCAGCCTGTTGTTTCAATGGCTGCACATCTTTTGTTTTGAGCGAAGACCATGTCACTAATCCTGCAGGCCAACCTGCGAGGTAGTTGCTTCGAGGGAAGTTTCCGCCTTTCAGGATGGAAGGTCTTACCTCATCAAGTTGGGCGGGTGTCGTAGCAGAAGCTACAACTTGATACAGCCATTGTAAACGTTCCATTGGCCCGTCCGGAAGCGGTTCTCGAGCGAGGTATGCGAGTTGATTGAATCGTGTGTTGGTTGTTTCTGTTTGAGCTGGCGCAACAAAGACGGGATGATGGTTGAGGAAGACATCCACCCATTCATTGAGGATGACATAGACGTCTTCTATCACGGGATCGATCAAATGCTCACATTCTTGCAAGATCATGTCCTCAATGAGGCGGTAATCTGGAGGTGTTTCTCCATCCCAGGGCATACTTGCTCGAATGGAACGAGATCGCAAACGGCGTCTCGATTCCTCGACGAAAAGCGACGATTCGAGGAGCCCTTCCAACACGGTTTGAGCGCTCTGTTGTCCACCAAGTCGGATTGCCAGACGGTTTCGTGCAGCGATGAAATCATCAGCTGATTGGAGCATTCCAGCTTCGATTGCATCTCGCGCATTACGAATTCTCCAAGCGGAATTCAATGCTTGAGTTCGAAGGAGCGGTGCTTTTTCTTCAGGCAATTGCTCCTTGCTCAAATGAAGAGCAACCGAGTCGATGTGTGGTGCTAGAATTTCAGAAAGAAATGCATCGATGGTGGAAATCGGAGCTGCCTCGAGCAAGGACATCAGCATCGAGACATCGCCTTGATGACGAAGTCTGGGGTCATGAACGCCCATTCTGTCCTCTTGACGAACAGGATGTGCACGCAGTGACTGAATGCGTTGACGGATACGAGAACGCAATTCTGAGGCAGCTTTGCGAGTGAAGGTAATCGCTACAATCTCCTGTGGCAGCAACCCCTTCCATTCGTTCAGTGGTGTTCGGTCGCGTTTTGCGGCCAAGACCTTTCCAGAACCAATGGGTTCCTGTCGTATTGGAGGTGGCAGAACATACGTAGCACGTTGTTCGGCAGAGAGGAGATGTTGAACATAGCGTTCGGCCATAACGGTGGTCTTTCCTGTACCAGCTCCTGCATCCAAGGCGATGTGCTGGTCTAGATTGAGACCAAGTCTCTGACTTCGGTTGAATGAAATCATTTCAGCTCACCACCTATTGAGGCCGAGGGGCATGCGCTTGCCAAAGAACAATACGAACAATGCGAGCCTGGCGTCGGATGATTCCAACCGAGTTCGCTTGCATCACGCGCTCGTATTGCAGCGGTAATTCGAGAACTCATCCATGCGCGGAAACTGTTGCTCTGAGGGTTTGGTCCTTCGTTCGGTAGCCGGAAATGATTGCTTGAATACGCGGTTTGTGATCCAATGTTGAGGAGGGAAGTGTAAGGCTTGAATCTTGGATCGATTTCAACGAAATGTTCCGTATCATCGCCAACTTCTGATATCCCAACACCGATGACTCTGTCTCCCGGATGTGCAATCTCCCAAGCACGTGCATAGACAGCAAGTTGAATTTCCTTGAACAACCCAGAAGCATGGCGTGAACCTTCTTGACCTGGTTTTGGACCTTCAATGGTTTTGATATCTCGAATGATGATGAAACGTTTCGCTGGAGGCTCTTTTCCCTCAAAAATCAATGGTATTGTCTCAGCATCTTCAGCGATTAACCCGCTTCCATTCAATTGTTCAATGACTTCATCCGAGAAAACAACACTGTCAACGCGATCAATTCTACCTCGAATGTTCAAGGAAGAAATCTCCATTGAATCGTCGAACCCTTGGATTTCGACATATTGTTCAGATTGCTGTTGAAGAGCCCATTCGCTAGCGATAGGTGCTGCAGAAGTCAAGCCAAGATCGGCAAGGAGTAAGCGTCCTAATCGTCCACCAATCGGAAGTTCATGGCTTCCTTCAATCCATGCATTCCACTCTTCTGGGGAGCATCCAATCAAATCGTTGCAGCGATGGACAGATACGGCATTGGTTCGGGCTAGCCAAGGCGCTAAGTCTGACAATCGACTCAGAACGCTTTGCCATAGTTCCAATTCTGACAGTGCAACACCAAGATGCATCGGTGTACCGAACGAGAGAGGTTGACCACCAACTTCGATTCCGAGCATAGTCATGAGATGTTCTTCAATCGAGTGAACAAGTGTCCCTTTGGCCAATGGAGCAATGTCCTCTGAAGGTTCCGGAGTAGCGTCCTTAGCATGAAGCACCTGCTCAGTCCAGGCTTGACGAGGGCAAACAAACCATGGGTTCAACCGACTTGTTGACCATATCTTTGAAGGATCATCTCTTGTTTGTGTCGTAAGAATTGCCTCCATGTTTTCAGAGCCATAGTTTGGTGGAGGAAGTGGTCTTGGGTCAATCGAAGGGCCTCTTGAGCGTCCGTTCTTTTTGAATCCGAGATGTGGATATGCTGGTGCCGTCCTACCTCCAGCTGCATTGGCTTGAGATACGGTCGGTTGAATGATGAGATTCGTGGTCGTTAGTAGGTTGTTGCGAGTTGACCAATCCATCGTACTTCCATTTGCCATTGAGTTGAATTTTGGTTGGCGGCGAAACCGGTCAAAATGGATTTCTCGCTCATATCGGGCGGCAACAGAACGGCTTGATTGTACAACCATCGTTGGTTGACGGGTAGATTGAATCTCAAGACCAGAATGTTGCCGTTGGTCTCGTAGCGTATTTTCCGCACGTTCAATCGCTACCTCACTGCCATTGCTGGTAAGCATTGAACTTCGATAGGTCAAGACGTTTCCATCATCTCGTGTAACAATCGACCATCCGGCACCCTCTGAGATAAGTGGCTCGATGAAATCAGGAGGTCGTCGAAGGCTTGACAATTTGCCATCCAATTCAACCATTGAGAGATATTCGGCAACAGGGGTTGAATTTCCAACGGATTCATCATGTTCTGTTTCGAAAACAATCGCTTGTTGGCTGGAATTGAGCAAGGATTTGAACAAGTGACGAGCGCGACGAATCGGGAGATCACCATCGGTCAACCCCAATTCAACTCGTACTGCATCATCCACCCAAGGTATTCGCTCGGCCTTCATTGACCACGATTCCGCATCCAAGCCAACGAACAGCGTCATGTCGGCCTCGACCCCGTATGCTTGCCGTGGAGTGCAGATGGTTACCTCGGAATGTTC
>CALDQY010000214.1 GCA_937911445.1 uncultured Rhodobiaceae bacterium
GATTTACATCTTGTTGCTCAGAGACAACAGCAGTCAATGGCAGTAAGCAGAGTGTTGCAATCATAAGAAGAGTTGTGAGCCTCATCTAATCAACTCCTCGCCTTCATTATTCTGAAATCATTTGGACTTAGATATCCATGAAACTCATGAGATTGGTTTGTCTCTTCCTCAATCTTTCTGAGAACAAGGACACAATCTGGTTTTTGCTTAGTAATGGTTTCAATTGCAACATTGATTGGAGTGTCGTTTCGTAATCGAAGAATGTTCGTTTTCACAATATCCTTTGCTCGATAAACAGTTGGATTGTGGCCTTCACTGATGGCTGCAAGGAGATCTTGCTTTTTGATGATTCCAACGATGCCATGCTTCTCTTTCTTTCCTCGAAGAAGTACAGCTACATTCTTGACAGGAAGCATGGCTTGAGCCACATCAGATAGTACAGAACTATACGATAGAATGGCGAATTCATCGCGTAAATTCAAATCACCAACCGTCAAAACCATCCTATTCAATTTCTAACAAACTCTTCAATTCAAAAGAGTTTTCTGACTTTATCGCTGAGCAACGATTTTAATTGAGCATTCAAAGTTGGAATCATGACGGATAAGGCCTTGACTGTACGAGAATTTGTCTCTTCCATTGAACAAGAATACACCATCGTTTCACCAAAAACGAAAATGCACAAACTTGCAGATATTTTTGCGGACAATCCAGGTCATGCTGTCTTAGTGTTCGACTCGAAGAGAGATAAATTTCATGGCATCCTCTATCTTTACACCTTCTTGAAACACTATGCCTCAAATCCAGAGAATATTCACATCAACAACGTCAAAAAATATGTGAATACAAACATCGTTTCGATCAACTGGAACAAGACAATACCAGAGGCTATGGCTGAAATCAAAAAGCTTCAACCTCAGGGAGTTCTTCTTCACAATGATGACAATGAATTTGTTGGTTTCTTACCAAATAGTCTGCTCTTGAACCACATTGAACTGGATGGAGGGAGTGAGGAGTAAGCCCCTTTTTGTTGCCTTTCGGTGACCGCATTCAACTTAGCATCCTACCTGTCCCTCTGCGTGCCGCATCAACAGGACGATTTGGACTTGCTCCAGCGGGGTTGCTCGTTCCATCGACATTCAGGCAACCTCCGTCTTTCAACATCATTGTACACACCTGGTATCGTATCGTTTCTGTGGCATTGACCTGACCATCTCTGATCTTTCACTTCTGTGAACCACCTGCACTATGGAGAGGGGACTTTCCTCAGAGTCGAACTCTGTCAGCGGTCCTCTCACTCCCTCCGTATGTCTGTCAATCAACTTCCATATGAACCCATCAGATTCACTGGTATGGGTTTTGACCGACGTCAGCGGACTGCTGTTGGCCACCGTACGGGCCTTGCTGCTGTGGTTGCTGCGCCATGGCTGGAAGTGATTGTTCGACTCGCTCCATGCGCTGGGCAAGTCGAGGATTCATCCGCTTCTGTGGCTCAGTAGGACGCAGCCCGAAGACGAGCAAGCCAACCAAGACGAGACTGAGAACGACCAAGACACCCAAGACAATTGGGTTCACTTCCGAAACGGTTCCGAGGAAGCCTTCGGATTCTGCCTCCTTGACCCGCAAGGTTGGTGTCTGCATTGTTTCCGAACCGAGGATTTGGACTTCTAGCCACATCGTCCCTGTTCGCGATGGCACCCATGTACCCGTGTAGACAGTGGATGTTCCCGGAGCAACCTCTAGCTGACGTGCATCAACTCTGGTGCGTGCTCCGTTCGATTCAACCAATTCAAGAACAATCTGGACGCTACCGTCTGCATTGCCGTTGTTGACAATGGTGGCTGAAATTTCTACGGTTTCATCGACTCGGACACTGTCACCACCATACTTGACAGATGGCTCACCAACAAAGGTGAAGTCTGGAACACGTTGTTCCAGGTCCCATGTGTGGAATGGTGCATCGACGTCGTTGAAATCCTCTGAGAAGGCGTTTCCTGCCATGTCTTCTCCAGTGACCCAAACACGCAACTCGAGTGCTTCTGTTCGATCTGATTCAGAGATGATGTCATCCAAATCAAGTGTGGCTGCGATTGGAATTTGTTCACCATGCGCTCGACCTCCAAGAAGTTCCATCGGTGTTTGGCCATCGTACATGGCTGCAACGTTGAGTCCCAATCCAGCAGGATGGACAGCATAGTTCAGAACCAACGAATCTGGGTTGAGTTGTTCTAGTTCTCGGACCGTCAGTTGAATCATCACATCGGACCAGTCGGATTCTGCAATGATATCTTGGGCGTTTGGAGAGCCGATTTCCATGAGTATAGGTGCTTGTTTGTCGAGGAAAATGGTCGTAACAGGACCTTCGTCGAGACCACGCAATACGGCCCCACTTGGTGGATTGTACATCGATAGGAA
>CALDQY010000215.1 GCA_937911445.1 uncultured Rhodobiaceae bacterium
ACAAACACGAGTGTGAATAAGACGATGAAGCAACCAAAACCGAGGAATACGCCTGATGGTGGTGGATTCTGTTCGAGTTTGATGTCCTGAACCATTTGACTGTTGGTTGAGTCACGGTGTGCTTGAATATCGATGGTGTGCGTGAAGTTCTCGCCTCTGAGATTGAGGAGGATGTCGAGATCGTCCTCTTCATCGGTGACGTCGATGAGGATTGAGTAGTACCCATAGGCATCCGTGATTGACTGAGCACCTCTGTATTGGTAGCAAGCAAAATCACCAGGAATGCATTGCACATAGACATAATCGAGGGTGACAGGAGTGTTATCGGCATAGGTTGCCTTTCCAGTAATTCGATAGGTCTCCGCTTGAGCTGAAGGAGAGAACAGCAAAATGAGGAGAATAGGAATCAGCAATTTCCTCATGGCTAACGCTTCGTTCCTTTTCTTATAGTATCTTGATTGAAGCCTTGACTCAAAGCGAAGACTGTTCATGCTTTGCAATACCATCAACGAGAATCATATGTGGAACGGTAAGTGCAGCAAGACCGATGAAGATGACTTGCAGCAGTGCCGGCTCGAGTCCTATGGATGCAGATTGATTTGCCAACACCAACAACCCAACTGCCCACGTCATCAATGAGAAGATCACCGTTGTACGAGTGACTTGGAATTGTTGCAGTGTTGACTTGAGCATCGTGCCCATGTGCTTGAAGTGACGTACAGAATGGACTCCACAGAAATATATCGCAAATCCAAGAAGCGGAGGAGCAATTGCGAACAAAGCGAGCAGACCAACCACTTCGACACTGGCTGCTGTTCGTTCTTGCTTGGATTTTGAGAGAATGACGTAGGGAATCAGTACGAGTGTCAACACTCCAATTGCTTGAAGGAATAACCATACGATTTCAGTGTCGGAGCCGATAAGCACTTGAAAGATTGAATCAACCTCTGAACGATGGAACAGACTGATACCACTCAACACAAGACCGCCACGCATCAGGACTTCCGCCAATTGGTGTTCTTTCGCTCGAGGAACAATATCACCTCTGCCGAAATGAAACATACTGATGGCCAAGAACACCAAGAATCCCACCGTTGGGATAACCAACCACATGCCCACGACAAGAGCAGCAAGGCCAACGTAAGCCTGCAAGAAGGTTGCAGCCTTGATTGGACGATTCATCCAACCGAGGTGGATGGCTAGTGCTCCA
>CALDQY010000216.1 GCA_937911445.1 uncultured Rhodobiaceae bacterium
ATCGAAGTCACCGCAGTTGATGCAACACTTGGAGAAGCCTTGGTTGCTTTCGCTAGCGCAGGTATCGAACATGGTGTTGCTGTTTTGGCCCCACCTCAAGGGGAATGGATCGATGAGGACATGGTCAAAGCCTTGTTCAAGCAGGCTGGTTTGTCCAATTGGACGTTCGAGAAAGCCGATGGAATCGAGTTACGAAATGCTTTCTTTGGGATTATGGATACAGTTTCAGACCTCCTGGCATCCATCGAAGAGCAACCTCTCGTCGTTCCGATCGATCAACATTTCAACGTCAAAGGCATTGGTTTGGTCGCCATTGGATACGTCCAATCTGGTGTCGTCAATGTTCATGATGAAGTGACCATGCTACCGCACGGCGGCACAGGTTCTGTGAAGTCCCTTCAGGTCATGGACGATGATGTGGATAGAGCTGGCGCAGGTGATCGAGTCGGAATCGCTCTTCGAAATGCCAAAGAGGAGAGTCTCTCCGGAACATGTCTCATCGTCCATCCAGAAGTTGACGATAAGAAAACCAACACGTTCCGTCCACTTGCTTTGGAGAATCATTCCGTGTCTTCCATGCGATTGAAGGTTTCACCGTTCCAAAAGAAGGAACTTGCTGTCGGTGATGTCGTCCATGCATCCATTGATTTGCAATTCAACGTAGGTCGGGTCGAATCGGTTGATGGTGAAACATGTATGGTTCGATGGGAGACACCACTCTTGCAACGAATTGATGATGCCCAAGACGTCCTCATCGCCCAACTCGATTCCAAGCCTAGGATTATGGGAAGCGCCAAACTCAGCAAAGTCGAGTAAATCGGCGTCGTTTTGTGCAACCTGGAACAATTGTCTTCAGGGGCATTCTGAGGGATGCATTGATAATAGGTGGCTCAAACTGCACCATGGGATGCAGACGAGAGGGCGCAACGAACGCCTTGCGGAGTCTGGGGAGAAAATGGTTCTCCACGGCCTACGTGTGGCTGGCGAAAGCGGTCGAGCGAGAGCCAGTCTTGGAGAATCGAGAGTCTCGATTGAATTCAAGAATGGGAATTGCATTGACATTCGTTACGACCAAATTGTTCGAATGCAACATCACAATACGACACTTGTGCCTGGATGGGTTGGGTTTGTCGGACTGTGTTTATTCTATGCCTCTTGGCGGGTCATCACGCCTCCAAACATTCGATTCGGCGTGTTTGTTCTCGGTCTCGCCATGATTTCAGGGTGGGTTCTCACAAAGCGTCCAACATTAACGCTTGATACCAAACTTGGTGATTGCCATGTGCTTCATGCCATTGATTCACGATTGCTCAAGTTCTCAACAATGATTCAGCGAATGAACGATGGCTTGACCCTTGAAGAGGCTCGAATCGGCGTTGATCTTCTCAACGAGGACACAGAATTTCCAAGACAAGCTGCAAGCGATGCGGCACAGGCTCTCCCAATTCCAGTTCGGGATTTGGAACCCTCGCGTAGTCTCTCGAATTTCCTTGGCGAGGTCAGTGCGGACGACGGAGAATTCGAAATCGATGAGGATCTACCTCGTTGGGCAAAGGACAACATGAACCAACTACCACGAACTGTGGACGAACTTGAACCAAGACAACATGGAATCATTGAACGTGGACGAGCCAACATCGGTACACGACGTGGAATCAACAGTCCGCTTGACATACATTCAGGCACGAGTCTACCTCACAACATGACGACGCAGTTCCAAGGCGATGCTCCGCTTGGAATCCCTATGCATCAACAACCGATGAGTTCATCGAGGATGATTCAAGAGGCGATGGGTAAAAAATCGGAAACAAACGAACTGAGCTTCACTCCATTACCAAACGATTTCCTTCCAAGTTATGTTGGCCCCAATGGCGCTCATATTCCATCCACTGCAGACGAATTCAATTCACCTGACATCCCATTGCTGGATGCTGAATTGATTGAAGAGGAGCCTGCTCTTTCACTTGTTGAGCAAGGTCTCATTCGTCATTCAACTCACATCAGTACACCAATGAACAATGCTTCCACTGTACGTCGAGATTCGAAAGGGCAACGTAAGCGGCTTCAAGTTCGAACCAAGCCAAAGCAACGAATTGCTTCGACTCGGAAGAAAGTGGGACAAGAATCCGGTCGAATCTTCTCCTCAATGATGACCAGAGTCCGAGAAACGATTTCCAATCTCCACGAAGAAGGAATTCCCGATGAAATCATCGAATACATGTCTGAGCACATCTCTGATGAGGAAGAAGAGGAGGAGGTCCCAGTTTCCTTCAGTTCACTCACAGAATCTCAAGAGGTTGCTCAAGCGCAAAGCAATCAGTTGGGTCTACGTCGTATTGACTGACGTTCCTGAGATTGAAGTGTACTCGATCAAACGTTGTTCATACGATTCGAGCGTGATGGATTGCAAACCATTGATACCAAATCCTTGCAAGGTAAAACTTGCAGATACGGTTGCATGAATCAACGCATTTCGTAATTCCTCGATTTCTATTGGACCACTTCCAGCAGCGAGGTAGGTTGCTAGTGTTCCTGCAAACGTATCGCCACAGCCTGTTGGATCGACCACGAGATTGGTCGGAAAAGCAGGTAGGGCAACAATCTGGTCACCATGCAAGGCGAGAACACCATGTTCACCTTTCTTGATGATGAGAATTGGAATGGAAGCCATGGCTTGAACATCCTTCGCAGCCTGAACGAGATTATCGTTGCCCGATAGCATGGTCGCTTCCCCATCGTTGATCACAACAATATCAACACGTTCCATGGCCTCAATCAACTCTTCCTTGGCGATGGTAATCCACAGATTCATCGAGTCAAGAATCGATGCACGAGTCGGTCTAGATTGGTCAAGAACAGACAATTGAATGGACGGATGAAGGTTCGCACAGAACGTGATTGTGGACGAAGTACCGTGTTCTGGTACTTTTGGCTGAAACGTTTCGAAGACGTTCAAGTGGGTTTCATGTGTTTCAGCTTGCGCCATGTTGCCATGGTACGAACCGACCCAGTGGAAGGTCGAACCTTCCAACACTTCAATTCCAGTTGTATCCAAACCAGCATTGGTCAGAGTAGCAAAATCATCCTCTTTGAAATCGGTTCCTACAACACCAACAAGGCCAACAGATTGTAGATTCATACGTCTTTGATGGAAAGCTGCGGCCAATCCAGCATAGGTTGCGGATCCGCCGAGCGTATGTGGTGCAGAGCCTTGTGGTGAAGTGATGCTATCGTAGGCTATGCTTCCAACGATGAGGACATCCATGCCATCACTTATCCGAGAAGCTCTTGATGCATATCGATGTATTGAATCGTGATATCACCGTTCATGAAGTCTTCTTCGTCCATAATTCTTCGATGCAATGGAATCAGATGCTCAACGCCCGTGATCACCGTTTCATCCAATGCAGTACGCATACGTCGGATAGCATCTTCTCGATCACGCCCCCAAACCAGAAGTTTCGCAAGCAAGGAGTCGAAACATCCAGGCATCTCGTATCCAGGGTGTGCATGCGTATCGACACGTACACCGAATCCTGATGGGAAATGACACTCCCACAGACGACCAGGACTTGGGATAAATTCGGCAGGATCTTCAGCATTGAGCCGACATTGAATGCTGTGTCCTCGCCAGGTAATGTCTTCTTGTTTGAGTGGAAGTGCTTCTCCTTGAGCGACGCGAACGCCGAGTTCAACGAGGTTGTGACCCGTAATCAACTCTGTAACGGTGTGTTCGACTTGCACACGAGGATTGACTTCAAGGAAGTAGAAATCACCGTTCGCATCTCGGAGGAATTCAAACGTTGCAAGACCCTTGTAGCCAACGGATTCTGCACCTTTGCAAACCAGAGAACCAATTTCATGACGTTTTTCAGGCGTCAGCCATGGCCCTTCTTCAACGAGTTTCTGGTGACGACGTTGAATGGAGCAAAATCGTTCACCGAAGTGAATGGCATTTGTGCCATCAGCGAGGACTTGGAATTCGACGTGTTGTGCTCCTTGGATGTACTTCTCGACAAACACACGGTCGTCACCAAAGGCAGATTTTGCACGAGATTGACAGAGTTTCAATGCGCTTTCAAACTCGCTTTCCTTTTCAACGATTTGCATACCGATTCCGCCACCACCAGCAGCCGCTTTGATAATGACAGGATAACCGATATCATCGGCTAGGGCTGATGCAACGGATGCCTCAGAAATAGGTTCAGAGGAGCCTTTCGCTGTTGGCAAGCCTGCGGCTTCCATGGCAGCCCGCGCTTCGATTTTATCGCCAAGTAGGGTGATAACATCCGCACTTGGACCGATGAACGTGATACCCTCCTCCTCGAGCCTTTTCACAAAACCCGCATTTTCTGCGAGGAAACCGTAGCCTGGGTGAACCGCATCACAGCCCATGTCTTTGGCGGCTTGAACCACCGCTTCGATGTCGAGATAAGCATCCAAAGGATTGATCACATCTCGGAAGGTTGCATCATCTGCGAGTTGAACTGGAAGCGATAATCGGTCCTCTTTTCCATAAATGATGGCTGCTTCAATGCCCATGTCACGCAAGGTTCGCATGATTCGGAGAGCAATTTCACCGCGATTAGCAATCAGCACTTTCTTGAAACCCATGGTCGATGGTAGTCCAAGGCATCCTATGAGCAAAGCGGTCATGGGGTTTGAAGTGGAAATGTTCATTATTAACATCGATTGCTTAATAAGTAATGCCGTTTTTATCCGATTGAAGGTGAGAATATGTCACAAAGAAAAACACGCCCCGCAAAAGAAGAAGATTTGATTGTACCAAACGGAAACCACGCCATGAATCCGGGCGATGGAACTCCATACGAACTGCACCATGTCCTCGTTGATGGCATCCCTGCTATGGCAGGAATCGATGCGTTTGGAGGTTACAGTGAGCGAATTCGAATAGATTTCGAAAGCCCTCATGATGCATTAGGACCCGGATTTCAGACGAAATATTTCATGATCCGGGATGAAGAACCTGGCGTGTGCCATTGGGGCTATGACAATGAATCCTTCACCATCGAGATCTTCGTTGATGAAGATTAGACTTGGCAAGAACCGCAGTAATCCAAACGACGTCCACTCAGACGAGTGTGCGTAATGATTCCTTCACATGTATGACAATTCAACCCGTCTCGTGTGAAGACGTAATGCCGTGCTTGACGTCGGGACATGCCTTGTTGTCGAAGAAGATCGTAGAGGTCTTTATCGACGGTTACACCCTTTTGTTTGTAGGCCAGTTGTGTGGTCGAAATCGCAGATTCCGCGAGATGCTCTTGTTCCTCTGCTGTGAGGGAATTGAGTTTTCGAGACGGTTGGAGGCCAGCATTGAACAGAATTTCGCTTCGCAGATAGTTCCCTACACCTGCAAGGAAGGATTGGTCGAGGAGGAGGTGGCACAATTGTCTGCCGCCAAATTTCTTGTTTTGAACTTGTTCAAGCACAGGCTTGTATTCAATCTCCTCATCGGCAACGTCAGGGCCAAGTCGAGCGATGTAGGGATGCTGTTCAACCTCCCATGGCTCGAGAAGTTCGATGTCTGTCGCAGACCAAAGACTGGCAACGTGTGTTTCAGTTTCGAGCTTTATGCGCAAGGATCGATTCGTTTTGCGCCCTTTACTGGTCTTTTTCTGAACGGTCCATCGCCCATAAAGTTGGTTGTGACTGTACAAAACGTCATCCCCAACATGAATGAGCATCGCTTTCGATCGTGCTTTGACTCGAAGAACTTCTTTTCCGAGGAATCGATGCTCTTGGCCCCGAATCGTGGCATATGGGCATTCAACATGTGTGATGATTTGCCCTTCAAGTGCCCGTCGGATTGTATTCGCTGCCCGATGAATCTCTGGACCTTCGGGCATAATTCTTAGTTCAATCACACGTGTTTAAACAGATGTTTGCGTTTCAAGTGGTATGCGCAGGCGATGGACGGAAGAGCGTCGCCTGCAACGAGAACATGCTGATTGGATCGTTGGACACTTGAGGCTGCATGGGCCAATGACGACACGTGAAATTATCGAAGCATTGTCTGTAGAAGGAAGACCAATTCAAGCCCACATTTTGTCTAGGGCTTTGCGTAAGTCACCTTTTGTAACGTGCATCGACAAAATCGTTGTCGATGGACAACAACAGTCGATTTGGGCGTTCCAAATCAATGAAGATTAATCAGTATACGTCACGCAAGTATCGCTTCTGTTCCTTCATCATGGTCTTCTCGATGAAGTGTGTAGCATCTGCCTCGGACATTCCTCCGTGCTCAATGGCGATTTCGATAAGAGCTCGATGAACGTCCTTTGCCATGTACTGCTTGTCACCACAGATGTAGAAGTAGGCTCCGTTTTCAAACCACTCCCATACTTCAGCCCCGTGTTCTTTCAAGCGGTGTTGAACGTAGATTTTCTCCTCTTGGTCACGAGACCATGCTGTGGTAAACTTGTACATGTGTCCACCATCGAGCCAACCTTCGATTTCATCCTTGTAGTAATACTCTGTCTTTTCCGATTGGTCACCAAAGAACAACCAGTTTCGACCGGGTGCTTTGTCATGGACACGCTGTTCCATGAAGGCACGGAACGGTGCAATTCCCGTTCCAGGACCAACCATGATGATGTCCGTGTTCGGGTCTTCTGGTAGAATGAACGACTTGGTTGGAGACATGAAGACGCCAACATCGGTCTTGTTCACGACGACCTCATCAGCCATGTATTGTGTGCACAATCCCCCACGCTGGCGGTCATGGTAACTGAAGCGAACAATACCGACGGTCAACTCGACAAATCCTGGGTGCGCATCATGCGATGAAGCGATGGAGTAGAGACGTGGCTTGAGGCGATCAGCAAGTTCGAGGAATTCTTCCGGCGAGTACTTGACGTTGAATTCACGCATGATGTCGACATAGTCGCGTGTCCAGAGGTAATCCTCAATGGCCTTTGCATCAGCGACGATGGCCTTGACCTTTGAAGCAGGATCATCAGAAGGGAGACTGGAGTTCAGACCTGGTGGCAAATCGCCTTCAGAGGTACTTGACCAGTCCACGTTGTCACGGCTTCGCTTGACGATGCTCATGGAAATGGACATGCCAGAGGATACGATTTTTTCGGTGAGCGATTGAACGAACTTCTTGTTGGCCATGTGTACTTCGTAGTCTTTTTTGAGCGCCGTGTAGAGGTCTTTCTCACCTTTGTGGGAAGCAACGGTTTGATCACGGTCCCATCCCTGTACTTCAATCAGTTCCTCAACGATGTGTGGAGGATTCTCAGGCAAGACACCAAGTGCGTCTCCGACTTTGTAATCAAGGCCTGAATCGCCTAAGTCAAAGACGATGTGGCGCGTTTCTTTTCGAGAACCTTCTCCATTGAGAACGTAGTTTTCTGTAATCTTCGAATTGTATGGGTTTTTTGCGGACCAGTTGCTCATGGTTACACCTCATATGTCGCGACAATTTTTTCCAATTGTGGCCTACTTATCATCATTCTCTAGCGTCCATAGTCTTGCATCATAGGGTTGAAAGAGTCGACAAGTCAGCACGACTCATGACCCACGCGATTCGAATGCTCGGCACAGGGAACGCATTCCTACCGCACCAACGTCATCATTCCTTTCTCATCTTTGACGGAAAACACATCATCGATGCACCACCTACTGCCTTGCTGAGCTTGCGTCGTGCTGGCATCTCACCCGCTGAAATTGAAACCATCTTCATCACACACCTCCACGGCGACCACGTGTTTGGTTTGCCCTTCTTGCTCCTTGAGAAGAAATACATCTCTGATCGAGAAGGTAATGCTCATCTTACCATTGTTGGTTCAAGCGGAGTCAAAGCACGATTGAAGACGCTGTGCAACCTCGCTTTTCCCGGAAGTTTGGATGATGCTCTTGACAGTGTCACATTCATTGAAACAGACACCGGAACAATCGATGGATGGAACTGGGAACGCTTCCATGTCCACCACGATGACGCTGTCGATCCATTCGGCTATCGCTTTGAACATGATGATGGATGCTCGTTTGTTCATTCGGGAGATTCCGGACCTTGTGAAAATCTTGAACATGCGATTGAACGGTCCCAACTTGCCGTTGTTGAGATGGGGTTCCCACAATGGGTACCATCCGATCACCACCACAAACCAGACGATATCCAATCTCTGGCTGAACGACAGTCGCATGTCAAACTCCTCATCACCCACACCTTCGTTGATACACCTCAATCTGGGTTCGAGCCAATCCTGACGGACGAACTTCCGGACCATCCAGAAAATGTTCATCATTTGGAAGATGGGGACGTGTGGAATTTCCAGAATTCGGAATGGGTTCCTAGCAAAAACTGAGATATTTTTTGTTCAATAATAAGGAAAGTTCCTGAAACCATTGCACTGAAAATAAATCCTCTTTTCTGCTATAATAAAGGCCTCCAAAGAATTTCAACGGACATCCTTATGAGGGGGACTCGGACTCAGGGAAACTATCCCAATGCGGGGGGAGAGCCTCCCAAAGTTGGGGTATTTAATGGAGGCCAAAATTTGAAGAAAAACATCTTCGATGCATTGCTCTCCAAACAGAGTTTGTTCACAAACAAAGAAATCCTTCACCACAGCCATCGACCAGCAGTCATGCCTCATCGAGAGAAGGAAATTGAGCGAATTGCGTTCAACCTCGTCGAGGCTTTGAACGGACAAATCCCATCCAACATGATTCTCTACGGAGTAACTGGAGCAGGAAAGACCGCTGTAACACTCCACGTGACAAATCTCCTCAAAGAAAAGGGCGAACAAATGCGAAGAGACATCACACCGGTCATCGTCAACTGTCGCCAAATCGATACACAATACAGAGTGCTCTCTCATATTGGTAACAGTCTCCTTGAAGATCATGAAATCGATGAGATTCCTTTCACAGGTTGGCCAACCGACCGGGTCTTCAAAGAACTCGTTCGACGTATGGACTCAAGGAAAGGTGTGTACGTTATCGTTCTCGACGAAATTGACCATCTCGTACGCAAGGCCGGCGACGACTTGTTGTACAATCTGACCAACCTCAATTCGTTCCTTGACGACGCTCGTGCTTGTGTTATCGGAATCTCGAACGATCTCAAATTTACTGAATTCCTCGACCCTCGTGTCCGCTCACGCCTCGGACAACAGGACATCTTGTTCTCACCGTACGATGCTGAACAACTCAAAGACATTCTACGTCAGCGCTCCGATGAATCGATTGCACCTGATGTTGTCTCAGAAGGTGTTATCGCACTGTGTTCTGCTTTTGCAGCTCAAGAGCACGGTGATGCCCGATGCGCTCTTGACCTGCTTCGTGTTTCAACCGAGAAAGCTGAACAACTCGGGGATGTAAAAGTTGAGCAACACCACGTCCGTATGGCCCAGCACCAAATTGAGGCTGATCAAATTGAGCCTGTGATTGCAGGTCTGCCAACGCAACAGAAACTCGTGCTTGCTGCTGTTCTCATCAACGAACGCAACGGATTGAAGAACATCCAAACCGGTCAATTGTACGATGTCTACGACCAGGCATGCTCCTACCTCAATCTCCCTTCGTTGACGCAACGACGCATTTCAGGAATCATTGCCAACCTCGACATGCTTGGCCTCATCACTGCTCGAACTCGAAGCCGTGGACGATATGGTCGCTCAAAGGAAATCAATTCATGCATCCCGAGCAACGTTGAGACGCAAGAGATTTTGATGAATGCGGATGAAAACATGCGAACTGTGTTCAACAATCGCTACCGTCAACAACGCCCGCTCTGATTCGTTGTTCTTATATGGCAAATGGGGGTCGGCAAGTCCATGAGCAGTGAAGAGAACGCAGAGTCTGGCGGATTGGCAGACATCTTCATCAAGCCTTCAGTCACCCTCTCTAAGTGGTACATTGCCATCGGTGTATGGGGCCTCAGTCTTGCCATTCTCAACTCGCTGGGCTACATTCACCCAACATACCGAGTGTCTTGGGGCGGACTCCTCACCTTCGAAGCATTTGCCGATGCATTCGGTCACAAAGATGA